>NZ_JAZHUW010000038.1:0-20639 GCF_036453465.1 Lactimicrobium sp. | reverse complement strand
CAGATGATGCTGTATCACTAATAGATGCTTGATCTCAATGGGACATTTTCATTAAACGATCGTGGGACATTTTCATTTGCTTATGACAGCTGCGAAGAAAGAAGAGACAAAATGAAAATCAGCTGGTATTTGAAAACAGATCAGAATACGTATCAGGGTGAAGTTGAAGCGCAGGAAAAGACCGAGATTGCCGTCAATTTAAGCCATGAGACCATTGCGTCATGCGTCTGCCGTGTGAACTTTCCGCTGCAGACAAGTGAGAAGATTTTTGTCAATGGCTTTCAGTCATGGACATACTGTCCTGAGCATGATCCCCATGACTTAGACCGCAGTATGCAGGGTGTACCTTCCTTTGTTATCCGCAAGTATGGACTGGACAAGTCCGGTGATGAAGCATTTACACACTATGGCCATAAGCGCGGCATCTTTACGGGTTACAGCTGGGCATATTTCCGGCTGAACAATATCTACCATCTGTTTGGCTCACTGGATGAGGATCCTGGCTATACAAGATTCATCTATGATGCCAACAAGCAGGTTTTGACCATGGAGCGGGATGTCAGCGATGTCACGATGGATGGCCGCTATCATGTGCTGGATCTTTTCCAGGCATCCGGCAGTGAGAAGGAAGTGTTTGACGGCTGGTTCAAGGAGCTTGGCATTACCAGCCGGGCAGCAGCAAAGCTGTATGGCTACTCCTCCTGGTACAACCGCTATCAGGATATCAATGCGGATGCAATCCAGGATGATCTTGCCGGCTGCAGTACGATCTTGAAACAGGGCGATCTGTTCCAGATTGATGATGGCTGGGAGCCGTATGTTGGGGACTGGCTGGAAGCAGATCAGAACAAATTTCCAGGCGGCATGAAGGACCAGGCTGACCGGATTCATAAAGATGGCTATCTTGCCGGTCTGTGGCTGGCGCCATATGTGGCTGAGACCAAATCCAGCCTGTATCAGAACCATCCTGACTGGTTCCTGCAGGAAGACGGCCATCCGCTGTCTGCCGGCAGCAACTGGTCGGGCTACTATGCCCTGGATTTTGACAACCAGGAAGTCAGAGCCTATCTGAAACAGGTCTTTGACAGGATCTTCAATGAATGGGGTTTTGATCTTGTTAAGCTGGATTTCCTGTTTGCGGTCGCAATGAAGCCGACAGCCAATGAAACAAGAGCTGCCCGCATGCACAGGGCCATGATCTATCTGCGCTCTTTATGTAAAGATCATCTGATCCTTGGCTGCGGCGTACCGCTGTTTCCTGCCTTTGGACTTGTTGACTACTGCCGGATCGGCCCGGATATGTCTTTGTCATGGGATGATGTGTGGTACATGAAGCCGCTGCACAAGGAAAGAATTTCCTCAGCGCATACCATTATCAATACGGTGGTACGCCATGGCATTGACGGCAGAGCATGGCGCAATGATCCGGATGTCTTCCTGTTAAGAAAAGACAACATCAAAATGAATGAAAAACAGAAGATGGACCTGGCAAGGATCAATGCCATCTATGGCGGCGTCTTCCTCACCAGTGACAATCCATCTTCTTACACACCGGAAATGCAGCAGCAGTATCAGCAGCTGCGCCAGCTCAGTGAGGCAAAGATCATCTCCCTTGCCACAGGCAAAGATGAAATCACAGCCAATCTGCTCGTGGATGGCAGCCCAACCGTCATGAAAGTCTCATTAAAGGGAAGATAAATTATTTATTTATATTCAACAAAACGGGAAGCGGCTTTTGTAATTGAGCCAGTTCATACAAATGGCGCACACATGTGCAGCATATGTATAGACTCCATAAGGCAAATAAGGCAGTGCAGCAATGTACTGCCTTTTCGTTTGATATATCGTGAGATGCGTGAATTTGCGAAAAAAATCATTGCTTCTAAGAAAAAGTACAAAGGCTGTGTACGTGTATCGTATCTGCATTCAATGGTATAATTTCTTTGTTATGGACCTGCATGATCACAGCCTCCGGCTGAGTAAAAAACAGATTGAATTATGTGAGGCACTGGGACTGGATGATACCGATGCAGTGCTATCCTATTATCCGATCCGCTATGATTCTTTTCAGGAAACACCCTTTACTTCCTGGGCCATCAAAGAACATGTGACTTTTGAGGCACGGGTTGCCTCTTTGCCGCGTTCCTGGCGTCATGGCCGTCTTGTCACGACAAACTTTCAGGTGATGATGGGGGAACAGTTGTTAAAGATTACGATCTTCAACCGGCCCTGGGCATCCAGCCTTGCTTTGGAACAGGTATTGACCATTCAGGGCATCTATATGGGAAGCGGCAAGGTAACTGCGATGAGCTATGATACAAAGCCATTGTCTGCCCATCCTGCTCTTGTGCCGGTTTATGCGCTGCATGCAGGCATCCAGCAGAGAAGTGTACGCACGCTTGTGCGCCATGTGTTTGATGCTGTGGAGAATGAGATCCAGGATGATGTGCCCCAGCAGTTTATGACGCGCCATCGTCTGCTGCGGCGCTATGATGCTCTGCAGCGCATTCATTTTCCAGAAAGCATGCATGATGTACAAAGTGCGGTGCGCACTTTGAAGTACGAAGAATTCCTGAAGTATCTGACAGCTGTGGCTATGCTGCATAATAAAAATGCAAACGGTGTATTCAAGCAGCCTCGGTTCTATGATGAAAAGAAACTGAAGCAGGTGATTTCACGTCTGCCATATGCTTTGACACCGGATCAGGATAAAGTACTCCATGAGATCCTGGAAGATCTCTCCAGTGATCACCTGATGTACCGGCTGGTGCAGGGAGATGTAGGCTGCGGCAAGACCGCAGTGGCAGCCTTGGGTATGTATGCATGTGTGACAAGTGGCTATCAGGCAGCATTGCTTGCCCCGACGGAAATCCTTGCCCGCCAGCATCTTTCTTCCATTGGGGAACTGCTAAAAGGAACAGGCACCCGCATTGCTGTCATCTACAGCGGCATGGAGCCAAAGGAAAAGCAGCAGGTGCTGGAAGATACAGCGGATGGAAAGATCGATATCCTGATCGGCACCCATGCCATTCTGCAGGAAAATGTATCGTTCCATCGTCTTGGCATGGTCGTGGCGGATGAACAGCAGCGCTTTGGGGTGCGGCAGCGGCGTGCTTTGTTTGAAAAGGGAGACAAGTGTGATTTCCTGTTGATGAGTGCCACACCGATCCCGCGCACACTTGCCGCAACGCTGTTTGGTGATATGTCGATCTCTACGATTGAAACGATGCCGGCCGGCCGTAAGATTCCAAAGACGGTATACATCCAGGAAAACAGTTTCCGTTCTGTGCTGCCGCAGATTATGTCACTTTTAAAGAGCGGCCATCAGCTGTATGTCATCTGTGCAGCCGTGGAAAAGACAGATGGCTATGATGCCCGCAATGTGATGGATGTGGCAAAGAATCTCACAAAGTTATTCAAAGACTATCAGATTGGTATCCTGCATGGCCGTATGTCTTCGCAGGAAAAGCAGGATGTGATGCATGATTTTGCCAGCAACAAGATCCAGGTGCTTGTTTCTACGACGGTGGTGGAGGTTGGCATGAATGTGGTCAATGCGACCGGCATGATTGTGTATGATGCCGACCGCTTCGGCCTGTCGCAATTGCATCAGCTGCGCGGCCGTGTGCAGCGGGGCTCAGCGCAGGGCTATTTCTATCTGCTGTCAGGATCAAAGGATCCGGAAGTGGCGAAACGGCTCAATGTCCTTGTTCATTCCAACAACGGCTTTGAGATCTCCTGGGAAGATTTACGGCTGCGCGGACCGGGTGATATACTTGGAACAAGACAAAGCGGCGTACCGGATTTCATTCTTGGCAATCCGGTTACCGATCAGGCGGTGATTGAAACAGCACGCAAAGATGCAGCCTATGTCATGGAACACCAGGATGATCCTGACTTTGCAAGGCTGCTGGCATATGCAGAAAATCAGAATTCATCTGTTGCGGATTAGGAGGGGTTACACACATGGATATTATTGACTGGCTGAAAAACAGAGGCATTACCGTGAAGAATACAGAGATGATTCATCAGGCGTTTATGCATTCTTCCTATGCCCATGAACATCGCAGTCATCATGATAATGAGCGTCTGGAATTCATGGGTGATGCGGTACTGCAGCTTTGGAGTTCCAATGCTATCTGGCCATTGAATATTTCCGAAGGGCAGATGACACGGCTGCGTGCCCAGCTTGTATGTGAGAAGGCGCTGGCAATCTATGCAAGACAATTGCATCTGAATGATTTCCTGCTGCTGGGCAGTGGTGAAGAGAAGAGCGGCGGCCGTGACAAGGATGCGATTATTGCCGATATGATGGAAGCATTTCTTGGTGCTTTGTTTCTGGATCAGGGCATGCCTGCTGTAGACAATATTCTCAATGAAGTGATTACGCCGCGCCTTGCCCATCCGGAAGATGTCGGCGTGATTCATGACTATAAGACAAAGCTGCAGGAATATGTGCAGGCTGACAGCAGCCGGCAGGTGCACTATGTGCTGGTGCATGAAAGCGGCACACCGAATAATCCTGTGTTTGAAATGAACTGTATGGTCGATGATCTAGTCATGGGGACAGGAAAAGGATCAAGCAAAAAGCAGGCGGAGCAGAATGCTGCCCGCAATGCATTTGAAAAACTGAGCAGATAAATAATTGGAGGAAAAGATGAAAGCAATCAGTGAGCTCAAACAAGATGTAATCAATGGCGTATTTGATGAAAGCTTTGCAAAGCTGTATGGTACCGAAGGAATCATGTATGCAAGAAACCGGTACAGCCATCTGTGCGATGAAGGCAAAGCCCGCTTCGGTGACAAAGAAGCTGTATTTTTCTCGGCACCGGGCAGAACCGAAGTCGGCGGCAACCATACCGACCACCAGCTTGGCCGTGTACTGGCAGCCAGCCTGAACCTCGATATTGCGGCTGTTGTTGTACCGAGTCATGACAATGTTGTCACGTATACTGCTGATGAATTCAAGGCCAAGCCGGTTGATATCTCGGATCTTGCCATTCATCCGGAAGAAAAGAACACAACCGAGTCTTTGATCCGCGGCATTGCGGCTGCCTTTGTCAATCATGGATACAAGGTATCCGGCTTTGGCTGCTATGCCGAAAGTGATGTCCTGCCAGGATCCGGCATGTCATCCTCGGCTGCCTTTGAAGTGCTGATCGGCACCATTTTCTCCGACCTGTTCAATGACGGAGCCATCGGCTCCACAGATGTTGCCAAGTATGGTCAGTATGCGGAAAATACATATTTTATGAAAGCCAGCGGTCTGATGGACCAGATGGCATGTGCAACCGGCGGCTTTGTTGCCATTGACTTCTATGACAGAGAAAATCCGGTCATTGAACATCTCGATCTTGATCTGGATGCCCTTGGCTTTGATCTTGTCATCACCGACTGCAAGGCTTCCCATGCCGATCTTTCCGATGAATATTCTCTGATCCCGGCTGAAATGAAGGAAGCTGCAGCTGTCATGGGCCAGGAAGTACTCAGCCGTGTCACCATGGCTGATCTGCTTTCCCATGCCGTTGAAATCCGGGAAAAGTGCGGCGACCGTGCCTTCTTACGTGCGTATCATTTCCTGAATGAGACTGCACGTGCTAAGGAAGAAAAAGAAGCACTGCAGGCAAAGGATGTGCAGAGATTCCTGGATCTTGTCAATGAATCCGGCCGGTCCAGTTTCATGTATCTGCAGAATGTCAAGGTTAATGGCGATGCAAAGCACCAGGCTCTGGCCATCGGCCTTGCCTTGAGTGAGGAAGTACTTGGTAAGGAAGGTGCCTTCCGTGTCCATGGCGGCGGTTTTGCCGGTACGATTCAGGCCTTTGTGCCAAAGCATCTGACCAGTAAGTATCTTGAGACACTGGATGGTGTGTTTGGCAGGGGCAGTGCCCATGTGCTGCGCATCCGCAGCATCGGCGGCTGTCAGATTGGCTGAGATCACCAGCAGATATTTCGAAAAGCACTTTCCATTTGCGGGAAGTGTTTTTCTTGTCGGGTGTGCTATCATTATTGGCGCGAAGGAAATAAGAATGTCAGAAAAGCTGAATGAAATCAATCATGGATCCCTGGTACAGGATGATCCTGTTCTGGCGGATGCCGGTGTTACCAATGTTAAATTTTACCGGGCAGAAAACCGAGTGGAAGTGATACTGCATACAAGCGGAATTCTCAAAGAAGAATCCTATGACAGGCTGTGTGCACAGCTGCACCAGTTGACCGGATCCACTATCACACTTACCATCCATGCGGACCGGCACGAAGCTGACCGCAGCTGCCTGAGCAGCTATATTGACCTGTACTGCCGACGCTGCGGCGCTGCCATTTCTTTGTCCAACATGATGTATGACAGAGAAAACGGCAGGGTATCTTTTCTCTGTGCCAGTGAGAATGAAAAGAAAGTTGTGTCTTCCTATCTGACACCGCTTCATGATTTTCTGGAACAATGCGGTCTGCCGGCTCTGGATCTGTCCTGTGATTTTCATCATGCCGAAGCCGAAGAAATCAAAAAGGTGGATCTTGATGTCATTCCGGAAGCCCCAAAGCCTGCCCCGATGCCGAAGAAGAAGTACTACCATGTCAAGCCGGAAGACTATGACCATATCGAGCTGAAGGATGTCGAAGGACCGATGGAGGATATCCAGTTTGATGCGGATATCTTTTCTCTGGAAGAAATTGAAACCAAGACCAAGAAACTGATTCAGACGATGAAAGTCTATGATGGCACGGATGCGATTCTGGTCAAGCGGTTTGAGGGCCGCGGCCTGGACCGTGATACGATGCATGAAATCAGCAATGGCGACCGGGTGCGCATCTATGGCCGCATTGAGATGGATAACTTTGCCAGGGATCTGTGTGTGATGGCTTCTCAGATCACCAAGCTGGAAAAGCCGAAGATGCCCGTGGATGATGCTCCGAAGAAGAGAATCGAATGGCATATGCATACCAACATGTCTGAAATGGATGGTGTGTGTGATCCTAAATCCATTGTCAAATATGTGTTTGATATCGGCCAGGATGGCATTGTCATCACCGATCATGCGGACTGTCAGTCCTTCAAGAAGGCCTATGATCAGGTGCTGGACAACCGCAAAAAAGATCCTGACCGCAATTTCCGGATTGGTTTTGGCTGTGAGTTCAACATGGCCGCTGACCGGCTGACCATTGTGCGTAATGCGATTGATACACCGATTGATGATGTCGAGTATGTCTCGTTTGACTTAGAGACAACAGGTCTTTCCTGCTACTATGATTCGATCATTGAATTCGGTGCGGTCAAGCTGAAAAACAGCACAGTCGTTGACCGTCTGCAGATGTTTGTCAAACCGCCGTTTCCGATTCCTGCCTACATCACTGCTAAAACCAATATTTCCAATGCGATGGTTGCCAATGCCAAGCCATTTAAGGAATGCTGGAAAAAGATCGTCGACTGGATTGGTGATGATGTGATGGTGGCCCACAATGCAACCTTCGACTATTACTTCCTGAATGAAGAACTGCGCCGTATCGGTCAGCCGCCTTTGATGAATCCGGTCATTGATACTCTGGATATGGCAAGAGCGATTCTGCGAGAAAGAAGGGCCTATAAGCTTGGCAATATCTCACGTTATTACCACGTGGAATATGATGAAGAAGTGGCCCATCGTGCCGACTATGATGCGGAAGCGCTGGCCGGCGTCTTCATGTGTCTGATGACCGATGCCCGTGAAAAGCATGGCTGTAAGACCATCCGCGATCTGCAGGATAAACTGGCAGGTCCGGAAGACTTCAAGAAAGTACGCCGCAGCCACATCTGTGTGGTTGCTAAAAACCATGCCGGCATCAAGGATCTCTATAAGCTGATTACCGAATCCAATATCAAGACACTTGCGGTCATGGGCAAGGGTGGCAAGGAAGGCGGCGGAGATGTAGCAGCTGAACCGCGCATTCTGCGCTCATCACTTGAAAAGCGCCATAAGAATCTGTTATTTGGTACGGCCTGCTATAACAGCGATGTGTTTGAGCTGGCCTGTAATGGCGATGACAAGCGCCTGGAAGAAGCGATGTCCTTCTATGACTATGTCGAGGTACAGCCGCTGTCTAACTTCTCGGTATTTTTAGCGATGGGGAATGTACCCAGCAAGGACAGACTCAAGGATGTCATCCGCCGTATCATCAAGATGGCAAAGAAGCTTGGCAAGCCGGTCATTGCGGACTCTGATGCTCATTACTGCACAAAGGACCAGAAGATCTTCCGGGATGTGTATATTATGGCCCAGGGGGTAGGCGGTGTAGCTCATCCGCTGTATATCCGTGATGATTCTCTGCGTCACAGAACCCCGAATCCTGAGCAGCATATCCGTATGACCCAGGAGATGAAGGACGAGTTTGCCTGGCTTGAGGATCCTCAGCTGATTGATGAGATTGTTGTGCAGAATCCAAACAAGCTGTTTGATACGCTGGAAGATTTCCGTCCGGTACCGGATGGGACTTTCCCGCCAAGCATTGAGGGATCTGATGAAAAGCTTCGTCAGATCTGCCATGCCACGGCAAAGAAGATGTATGAGTACGAAGGCAAGATTCCCAAGATCGTGACAGATAGATTGGATGGTGAGCTGGATAACATCATCCGCAACGGTTTCGGCGTGCACTATTACATTGCCCATCTGCTTGTGAAAAAGAGCAATGAGGACGGCTATGTGGTTGGTTCAAGAGGATCAGTAGGATCTTCCTTTACGGCAACGATGGCCGGCATTACCGAAGTCAATGCCCTGGAGCCGCATTATCTCTGCCCGCACTGCCACTATTCCGAGTGGATCGATGATCCGGAAGTCAAATCCGGCTTTGATCTGCCGGACAAGAAATGTCCCAAGTGCGGTCACATGATGAAGGGCAATGGCCATAACATTCCATTCCAGACCTTCCTTGGCTTCAATGCCGATAAGGTCCCTGATATCGATCTGAACTTCTCCAATGAATACCAGTGGCGTGCCCATGCCTTCATCAGAGAAATCTTTGGTGAAGACCATGCGTTTCGAGCTGGTACAATCGGCACCGTGGCCGAAAAGACGGCCTTTGGTTATGTGTCAGGCTATTGTGAGAAGATGAATATCACGATGCGCCGGCCGATGAAGGAATATCTGGCGGCACATTGTCAGAATGTCAAGCGGACTACCGGCCAGCATCCTGGCGGCATCATCATCATTCCTGAAGACCATGAGGCCGAGGATTTCACCCCGGTCCAGTTCCCGGCCAATGATCCGAATTCTTCTTGGATGACAACCCACTACGACTTCCATGATATTCATGATAACGTCCTGAAATTTGATATTCTTGGCCACGTCGATCCAACCGCAATGAGGTTATTGCAGACGATTGCAGACAGAAAGCCATTGACTCTGCCGATGAATGATCCGGAGACTTTGTCACTGTTCTCTTCGGACAAGGCACTCAAGGCTGATCCGCGCATCTATACGCGTGAGACAGGCGCACTTGGATTACCGGAATTTGGTACCCGGACAACCAGAAAAGTCCTGGAAGAAACACGGCCCAAGAAGTTCTCTGACCTTGTCATTATCTCAGGTCTGTCTCATGGTACGGATGTCTGGGCGGGCAATGCGCAGGATCTGGTCCGGGCAGGCCATCCGCTGTCAGAGGTCATCGGATGCCGTGATGATATCATGACGTATCTGTTGGAGAAAAATCTCAAGCCGATTGATGCCTTCAAGACGATGGAGGATGTTCGTAAGGGAAGAGGCCTGCGCCCGGATCAGGAAGAGAACATGAAGGCACACAATGTGCCGCAGTGGTACATTGATTCCTGTAAGAAGATCAAGTACATGTTCCCGAAGGCACATGCGGTTGCCTATGTGATGATGGCACTTCGTATTGCCTGGTATAAGGTCCATGAGCCATGGTCTTTCTATATTCAGTATCTTTCACTGCGCTGCGATGCCTATGAGATCGAGACGATGACCAAAGGCTTTGAGGCCATTCAGGCCAGAATGAAGGACATCATGGACCGCTCCAATGACAAGTTTGCCAATCCACCGGTGTCCAACAAAGAGAAAGCACTGTATTCCACGCTGGAAGTATGCGAGGAGATGTATGCCCGCGGATACCGGATTGCCAATGTCGATATCAACAAGTCACAGGCAACCCACTTCAGTGTACAGCCGGAAGACAAGCACACAATCATTCCGCCATTTACGGTGGTTGACGGCCTTGGTGCCAACGTTGCCAAGAGCATCGTTGAGGCAAGAGAGGAGAATCCTTTCCTGTCCAAGGAGGATATTCTCAAGCGCACCCAGCTTTCCGCAGCTATGTTAAAGAAGCTGGAACAGTTAGGTGCCATTGGAGATCTTTCTGAGTCCAATCAGATGTCGTTGTTCTAAGCTTGACAAACAAAACGGAGCGGCCGATAATATTCGCGAAATGTGATGACCAGGACATGGTCGCATCAATCTTCTGGCAAAGAGAGCTGCCGCAGGGTGCAAGGCAGTGCAGAGCTGATGTGATTACTACCTGCAAACAGCCCCTGAAAGGGATGGCCGTCGGCGGCGTTAACGCAAGTCAAGAGTCCGTGTAAATACACGGGAAGTTAGGTGGTACCGCGCAGATCACAGCGTCCTTTCATTGGGATGCTGTTTTTTTATGCAGGAGGAGAATATGATCAATTTCAAGGAAAATGAAGAATTGAAGACACTGAACCATTCCTGTGCCCATGTGATGGCACAGGCAGTGAAGCATCTGTATCCGCAGGCCAAGTTCTGGGTAGGACCGGTTGTGGAAGAGGGCTTCTACTATGATATGGATCTGGGCAATGATGTCATCCGTGATGAGGATCTGCCTAAGATAGAAAAGGAAATGAAGAAGTGCTGCAAGGCTGACAAGCTCATTGTGCGCCATGAAATCACAAGAGAAGAGGCTCTGGAACAGTTCAAGGATGATCCGTACAAGATCGATCTGATCATGAGAATGCCGGAGGGCACAAATATTTCCATGTACACCCAGGGTGATTACACGGATCTGTGCCGTGGTCCGCATGTCAAGAGCACCAAGCAGTGCCGCTATTTCAAGCTGATCAAGCACAGCGGTGCTTATTGGAAGGGTGACAAGAACAACAAGGTTCTGCAGCGTATCTATGGTGTCTGCTTCCCGACCCAGGAAGAGCTGGATGAGTATCTGGCCCAGCTGGAAGATGCCAAGCAGCGCGATCACAGAAAGCTTGGCAAGGAACTGCAGATGTTCATGTTCTCCGAGACGGTTGGTGCCGGTATGCCGATGTGGCTGCCAAATGGCTTCACAGTCAGAAGAACGCTGTCTGACTATATCATGGACAAGGAGCTTGCCCAGGGATATATCCATGTCAAGACACCGTCTGTGGCCAGCACAAAGCTGTATAAGATTTCCGGCCATCTGGCTCACTACAAGGACGATATGTTCCCGATCATGTCCAGAGATGGTGATGAGTATGTGCTGCGCCCGATGAACTGCCCGGAGCACATGATCATCTATAAGAGCACGCTGCATTCCTATCGTGATCTGCCGGTAAGAATTGCCGAGATTGCGGATGACTTCCGCTATGAGGCATCCGGTGCTCTGACCGGTATTGAAAGAGCAAGATCCTTCACCCAGAATGACTCTCACATCTTCTGCCGTCCGGACCAGATCGCCGATGAAATCAAGAACATCACCCATCTGATTCTGGATGTCTATAAGGACTTCGGCTTTGATGAATATTCCTTCCGCCTGTCCCTGCGTGATGTCAACAACAAGGATAAGTACTTCGGCAATGATGAGCTCTGGGAGAAGAGCGAGGCACAGTTAAGAGAAGTGCTGAAGGAAATGGGCGTCAAGTACTATGAGGCTGTTGGTGAGGCTGCCTTCTATGGACCGAAGATTGATGTACAGGTTCACAGTGCCATCGGCCATGAAGTAACACTGTCTACCATTCAGCTGGACTACCAGCTGCCGGAGCGCTTTGAGCTCGAGTATGTTGACAAGGATGGTTCCAGAAAGAGACCGGTTGTCATCCACCGTGCCATTCTTGGCTCCCTGGATCGTTTCATTGCCTTCCTGCTGGAAGAGACAAAGGGCAACCTGCCGCTGTGGCTGGCACCAAGACAGGTCGTTGTGATCCCGGTATCTCCGGAAGCTCATGGCGACTACGCTGCTGAGATTGTCAAGACACTGCGCAGCCATGGCATCCATGCTGAGCTGGATGACCGCAATGAAAAGCTTGGCTACAGAATCCGTGAAGCACAGACAAGCCGTATTCCGGTAGAAGTCGTTGTCGGTGATGGCGAGATCAAAGATCATGGTGTCACCGTCAGACGGTATGGCTCCAAGGAAGAAGTCAAGAAGTCTCTGGATCAGTTCATTGCTGATCTGGATGAAGAGATCAAGACAAAGAAGCACTGATCATACAAAACATGCATTCAGACGAGTGCATGTTTTTCTTATGCCATAATAAAAACTTCAGGCGATCAATGACATCTGATTTCCTGAAGTTTTTCTGTTTGTATGATTGCTGTTTACTTCTTAAGCTCTTCAATCAGCTTTTCAGCTGCCTGATCAACCGGTACATCCATCTTTTCTCCGGTTCTTGGCTTGAGCTCAACCATGCCATCCTTGATGCCGCGGCCCACGGTGATGCGGTAAGGAATGCCAATCAGATCCATGTCCTTGAACTTGACACCAGGTCTTGTATCTCGATCATCCAGCAGCACTTCCACACCGGCTTTCTCCAGCTGTTCATACAGCTTTTCAGCAGCTTCGTTCTGGGCTTCATCCTTGGTAGAAATGATGATGATCGCAGCCTGGTACGGAGCGAGGTCCTTCGGCCAGTTAATGCCGTTTTCATCGGCATTCTGTTCAGCAAGGGCAGCCATGGCACGGGCCGGGCCGATACCATAGGATCCCATCCAGACATACTGCAGCTTGTTATTGGCATCGAGGTACTGCAGATCCAGAGCCTTGGAATACTTGGTGCCAAGCTTGAAGGTATTGCCGACTTCAATGCCATGGGCAAAGTGAATACGGCCGCCGCAGTTCGGGCAGATATCGCCTTCCATGATGTTGCGCAGATCCGCAAAAGCTTCCACCTTGAAGTCCTTGAGATTCACATTGCAGTAATGATAGCCTGTCTTGTTGGCACCGACAATGAAGTTCTGCATGTACTTGACTTCTTCATCGGCATAGACAGGGCAGTCAATGCCGATCGGACCGGCAAAGCCAACCTCAGCATGTGTGACTTCTTCCACAACAGAAGGGGAGGCCAGTTCAACCTCTGTGGCCTTCAGGAACTTTCTCAGCTTGGTCTCATTGACATCACGATCACCGCGTACCATCACCGCCACCGGGGCACCATCTACGGAATAGATCAGTGTCTTGACAAACTTCTTGGCAGGCAGATGGAAGTGATCGGCCACTTCCTCAATCGTACGGGAATGCGGTGTTGCTTCCAGAACAAGCTCTTTTTCTTCTTCCTTTTCCGCAGGGATTTCCGGCTTGCATGGAGCAACTTCAATATTGGAGGCAAAGTCACAGGAATCACACAGTACCAGGGTATCTTCACCCATCGGTGCAAGGGCCTGGAATTCTTCGGAAAGCAGGCCGCCCATGACACCGGTATCAGCACGGACAATGACGTAGTTGAGATGCAGGCGGTTCATGATGTTCTTGTAAGCATTGAACTGCTTCTGATATGCTACATCAAGTCCAGCTTCATCCTTGTCGAATGTATAGGCATCCTTCATGATGAACTCACGTACACGGATCAGGCCATAGCGGGGTCTTGGTTCATCACGAAACTTTGTCTCAAACTGATACAGTGAGAAGGGCATATCCTTATAGGAACGGATCTGCATCTTGGCTGCAATGGCAAACAGCTCCTCATGGGTCGGACCTAATACATAGTTCTGTCCCTTGCGGTCTTTCAGAGAGAACATATCATGACCAAAGCCGGCACGTCTGCCGGAGGCAATATAGATATCTTCCGGAATCAGAGCCGGCATCAGCAGTTCCTGACAACCCGTCTTGTCCATTTCATCCCGGATGATGTTCATGATCTTCTGCATGATCCGCCATCCCATCGGCAGCATCATGTAAATACCAGCTGAACTCTTCTTAATGAAGCCGCCGCGGACAAGCAGATTGGAAGAAATCGAATCTTCATCCTTGGCATCTTCACGCAAAGTGAAAAAATAACTGTTTTTTAAGCGCATAATTCTTATCCTCTTATAACCTCGGCAATTATAGCATAGACACTGCCTTCTTTGGTTTTCTTTGGGTACACGCAGTCCAGGAAACAGAGGAGAAAATAATGTTAGGTACCTATTGAATATTTCAGACATAGTGCTAGAATCATGCATGTAATTCGATAGGCACCTAATGAAATGGAGGATATATGAGCGAAGAAAGAGAACAGCAGAAACATCACTGCAAGGATGAACAGACACATCATCTGATTCATGCATTCCATATGTGCGGCGATTTCCTGAGTTATCGCAGAGGACAGCGGCCGGCCCAGAACCGGGTGCTGTTTCTCTTGCATCGATATGGTCCCATTACCCAGAAACAGCTGCAGCAGGAAATGCAGATCCAGCAGGGATCATTGTCAGAGCTTTTGACAAAGCTGGAAAACAGCGGCCTGATCGTTCGTCAAAGAGATCCCAAAGACCGCCGGCAGGTGATCCTGCAGTTAAGTCCCACCGGGATTGAAGTAGAACATGCCAATCATGACCGCGTCATGATGGAAAATAATGCGCTGTTTACAGATTTGAGTGATGAGGAACAGAAAGAGCTGCAGCGGATGATGGATATTCTGCTGGCCAGCTGGAAAAAGAAATATCCGGATGCGTTTCCGGAGCGTCATTGGCAGATGACAAAAAGATGAAGAAATATTATCTGCGCTACTGGTGGCTTGGCCTGTTGGCGATGCTATGCAAAGGACTGGAAGTGTATGCCGATCTTGTGCAGCCAAAATTGATGGCCGCGATCGTGGATGAAGGCATTCTTGGCATTGGCAATGGCGGCAATGCGGATCTTTCTATTGTCAGATCGCTTGGGGGAAAGATGCTGGTGGTGATTGCTCTTGGCGGCTTTATGGGCTGGATCGGCGGTGTGTTTTCCAATAACTATGGCCAGAAAACCGGCAATGATATCCGTAAGGACTGCTTTACCAAAGTACTGCATTTCTCGTTTGCTGAAGTGGACCGGTTTACACCTGGCTCGTTGATCACCCGCATCTCATCGGATGTACAGCAGGTACAGCTGATGTTATCCAACCTGGTGCGTGGCGGCATGCGCTCTCTTGTCTTTTTAGCAGCAGGCACATGGTTCCTTTTGTCTTTGGATCTTAACTTCAAGGTGTTTCTGGCCATTGCCATTACGCTTGTATTGATTGAGGTTGCCTGGACAGTCTGGAAGACAACCCCGATGTTTACACTGCTTCAGGAAAAGCTGGACCGGGTCAATACGGTCATGCGGGAGAATATCTCCGGTGTGCGTGTCGTTAAGGCATTTGTGCAGGAAGACCGCGAGAATGACCGCTTCCAGAAGTCTAATGATGACCTGGCAAAGACCCAGTTTGAAGTACTGCTTAGAATTTCCTATCTGCAGCCGGTCATGAACCTGATCTTCAATCTGGCTGTAGCTGCCGTGATTAAAACCGGTGCCATTGACGTACAGGCTGGATCGATTGAGCCAGGTACGGTGATGGCAGCAGTGACATATGTGACATTGATCCTGAATGGTGTGCGCATGCTGGCAACGATCTTCCAGAACCTGTCCCGCGGCATTTCTTCCTCTGCACGTCTGCAGGAAATCCTGGATACAAAACCTTCGATTGTATCTGGAACCGTAAAGGAAGGAACAGAGACTGGTACGGTATCGTTTGAACATGTTTCGTTTCATTACCAGAACAGAAATCATGATATCCTGCATGATCTTAGCATCACGATTCCTTCCGGCCAGTCGGCTGCCATCATTGGCTCGACCGGTTCAGGCAAGTCATCTATGATCAACCTCGTTTCTATGATGCAACAGGCGGCAGTGTGAAGGTGGATAGCGTGGATGTGAAAGACTGGGATTTACATGCCTTGCGAAAGCGGATTTCCATTGTCATGCAGAAGAGTGAACTGTTTTCCGAGACACTTCGCCAGAACATTGCCAATGGCAATCCCGATGCCTCTGAAGAAGAGATTGTAGCCGCGGCGAAAACAGCGCAGGCAGATAATTACATCCGGGCGCAGAAAGATGGCTATGACACAATGGTGGCCGAGGGCGGCACATCTTTGTCCGGCGGTCAGAAGCAGCGTCTTGCCATTGCCAGAGCGCTTGTGAAAAAAGCAGAGATATTGATTCTGGATGATGCTACAAGTGCATTGGATCTGGAAACAGAGGCAGCTTTCTACAATGCATTGCGCAAACAGCAGAGTCAGATAACAACGATTGTCATTACCCAGCGGATTGCCACAGCAAGACGGTGTGACCGCATCATTGTGCTGGATCATGGCAGATTTGCCGGTATCGGTACGCATGAACAATTGCTAAAGAACTGTCCGGTATATGTGGATATCTGCAGTTCGCAGAATATGAAAGGGGATGAAACAGATGGCTGAAAAGTATCAGTCTTCCATTGCCCAGAAGGGGTTCAGCCGCCGTCCTGAGCGCGGTGCGCCAACGGAAAAGCCAAAGAATGCCGGCAAGACACTGAAACGTCTGGTCCATTATTTCTATGCGGAAATTCCTTCCGTTGTATTGATGACTGTGATCTCTGCCATCGGTGTCATTGGAGCAGTGCTGGCACCAACTTATCAAAGTCATGCGGTTGACCGCATTGTGGCAGGTGACTTTGCCGGTGTCGGCCCGTATCTGAAAATCATGATCATCCTGTATGTCATCTATGGATTATCACTGCTTGTACAGGGATATCTTTCCACCAGGCTGTCACAGAAGGTTGTACAAAGGATCCGTGCCGATTTGTTTGCCCATATGATTCATCTGCCGGCACCATACTTTGACAGGCATTCCCATGGTGATCTGATGAGCCGCATGACCAATGATGCCGATCAGATCTCCACGGTGATTTCAACTTCCATGTCATCGATTTTCTCAGGTGTTCTGATGCTGGCAGGTACACTGATCATGATGTTTATCTGCAGTGTGCCGCTGGCCGCCTTATCCTCCCTGACTGTTGTGATGACGGTGATCGTCACGGCCATTCTTTCCAAAAGCATGGCAAAGTATTATCTGCTGCGCCAGCAGTTATTGGGTGAGCTTTCTGGTAAGACGGAGGAATATATCTCCAATATCAAGACAAGTGCGGCATTTCAGCTGGAAGATGAACTGAATGACATATTCCAGAATACAGCAGATCAATTGACCACGGCCTGCATTAAGGCAGATAACATTTCCGGTTCGATGGGACCATTCATGAATGTGTTAAGCAATCTTGGCTTTCTGATTGTCGCAGTGGCAGGTGCCTGGCTTGCCATCAAAGGGCAGATCACGGTTGGCATCATTTCGGCCTTCATTGTTTACTCCAAGCAGTTCTCACGCCCGATCACAGAGCTTTCCGAGCTGTTTGGCCAGGTAGAAACCGCCCTTGCCGGTGCCGAGAGAATCTTTGAAATTCTGGATCAGCAGGTGGAGAACCCGGAAGGAGAACATGTCACTGCAATACAGGGCCATGTTGAATTCCGCCATGTCAATTTTTCTTATCTTCCTGGAAAACAAGTAATTCATGACTTCAATCTGGATGTGCCTGCCGGAAGTAAGATCGCTCTTGTTGGCGCAACAGGTTCAGGCAAAACGACGATGATCAACTTATTGCTGCGGTTTTATCCGATTGATGCCGGTGAAATTCTGCTGGATGGAAAGAATATCCAGGATCTGAATCTGTATGATTTAAGAAGGACGATCGGTATTGTACTGCAGGATACATCCTTGTTTACAGATACGATCCGCAATAACCTGACATATGGGGATGCCTTCGCCACGGATGAACAGGTACGGGCAGCAGCTGCCTTTGCCAATGCGGATGAAATGATCGCCTCATTGAAAGATGGCTATGATACCGTCATTGATGCTTCGGGCGGCTCGTTGTCACAGGGCCAGCGGCAGCTGCTTGCCATTGCCCGGGCAAGACTGTCTGATCCGCAGATTCTGATTCTGGATGAGGCAACATCCTCAGTTGATACAAGAACCGAGATGCGCATTCAGAATGCCATGATCAGTCTGATGGAGAATCGCACAAGCTTTGTGATTGCCCATCGTCTTTCTACCATCCGCAATGTAGATGAGATTGTCGTTATGAGCAATGGTTCTATCGTTGAAAAAGGCAGCCATGAACAGCTGCTGAAACGAAAGGGAGAGTACTGGAAGCTGTATCAGACCCAGTTCGCGGGGCTCAATACGTGAGCAGGGTTTACTTTGATTTTTTGCATTGTATAATAGGTACAATTTAAGGAGGAAAATTCATTCATGGCAACATACTATGACAGTGTGAGTCATACGTTCAGTGAGTATCTTCTGGTACCGGGACTGACAAGAAAAGAGAATGTTCCGGATAAGGTAAGTCTGCGCACACCTCTGGTCAAGTTCAAGAAAGGTGAACAGCCGGCTCTGTCTTTGAACATCCCGATGGTTTCAGCCGTCATGCAGTCCGTATCCGGTGACCGTCTCGGCGTCGCTCTGGCCAAGGAAGGCGGCATGTCCTTCATCTTCCAGTCACAGTCCATCGCATCTGAGGCAGCAATGGTCGCCAAGGTCAAAAATGCCAAGGCAGGCTTTGTCGTCAGTGATTCCAACATCACACCGGACACAACCTTGAGCGAAGTACTGGAGCTTGTCAAAAAGACCGGCCACAGCACCATGCCGGTGACCGAAGACGGTACCCCGAACGGTAAGCTGGTAGGTCTTGTCACAAGCCGTGACTACCGTGTCTCCCGCATGACAGGTAACGAGAAGGCTTCCAGCTTCATGACACCGCGTGAAAAGCTGGTGACAGCCAATGCCAGTGCAACTCTTTCTGAGTGCAATGACATTATCTGGGAGCACAAGCTCAACACACTGCCGATCGTGGATGATGCAGATCATCTGTGCTATCTGGTTTTCCGTAAGGACTATGCCTCCCACAAGGAAAATCCGCTGGAACTGCTCGATGATGAAAAGCGCTTCATGGTAGGTGCCGGCATCAATACACGTGACTACAAGGAGCGTGTACCGGCTCTGGTCAATGCCGGTGCAGACTGCCTGGTGCTGGATTCCTCAGATGGCTATTCCGAGTGGCAGGCAGATGCCCTGGGATGGATCAAGGAAAAGTATGGCGATACGGTCAAGGTAGGTGCCGGCAATGTCGTAGACAAGGACGGCTTCAACTACCTGGCAGAACATGGTGCTGACTTTGTCAAGGTCGGCATCGGCGGCGGTTCCATCTGCATTACCCGTGAGACAAAGGGTATTGGCAGAGGACAGGCCACAGCTGTCATTGAAGTTGCCAAGGCACGTGATGAATGGTTTGAAAGAACCGGTGAATATATTCCGATCTGCTCCGATGGCGGCATCGTCTATGACTACCACATCGTTCTGGCACTGGCCATGGGTGCTGACTTTGTGATGCTGGGCAGATACTTCTCCCGCTTTGAAGAAGCACCAGGCGAAAAGCTCACTGTCAATGGTGCCTATGTCAAGGAGTACTGGGGCGAAGGAAGTAACCGTGCAAAGAACTGGCAGCGCTATGATCTTGGCGGCAAGGGCAAGCTCTCCTTTGAAGAAGGTGTTGATTCCTATGTGCCATATGCCGGCTTCCTGCATGACAACGTCTATATGACAACCTACAAGATCCGCTCCACCATGTGCAACTGCGGTGCTTTGACCATCAAGGAACTGCAGGACAAGGCACGCCTGACACTGGTATCTTCTACCTCCATTGTCGAAGGCGGCGCACATGACGTCATCGTCAAGAACGAAGACAAGAGCTACAACAAGTAAGCATCGATTGAAAACACTGTCGTAACTGGCAGTGTTTTTTTAATATTTCTTAAAATTTTCGCTTAATTAACCCACTTGGGTAAAAGCTTCTTAATTTTCCGCATGAACAGTGAATAAATGCTCTTCCTTTAAACTCTTCCTGGTGATATGGCAGTGAAACCACTTGATTGTGCCTATCAGTTTCTCTGATTTTTCACTGCTGTCCATATCTTTCAGCCTTCTCATGAAGATAAACAAAGCCATGTATCTGTTCAGATATTTTGTTGCTACTCCACGGTAGTAGGCATAGATCCTCTTGATCATTGAATGAATGGAATTCACTGTGTTCAGATGCTCAACTCTGTTATAGCTTTCATGCCCAATCAGATGCTTTACCTTGCACTCTGCTGTATTTGCCAGATTGTTGTAGCAGGCAGCTCCATCAACGTAGACAATGGATCCTTTCTCAATGTGCTTTGACAGAAAGTCGTCTATAATACTTGTGGTTGGTTTTGATGAACCGACCGCACTGAATATTTCATGCTCATTTCTATCCGTTGTGGTGACGATACAGATCCGGTCATGGGATATTCCTCGTTTACCAGAATGCCCGCCTCTGTGGCGGGATTTTCTGTTCTCAGGGACACTTCCCTTGGTTGATTCCAGAACATATGTTTCGTCACCTT
>NZ_JAZHUW010000037.1:0-20960 GCF_036453465.1 Lactimicrobium sp. | reverse complement strand
AAAGTATGTGAAATCTTTGAGCGCAGTATCGCGTGACTCAATGATTTTTCGTGTGAGATAAAAGACTGCCGGCAGAAATCGGCAGTCTTTTCAAAATACCCGCATTGGCTAAGCCGTGAACAGTAACTATCTGCCGCATTCTTTACCCAAAATTTATTCTTCGAAAACTTTCCATGTGCTATCATTCTCATGTTCAATTCAAAGGGAGGAATTATGAACATTAAAAAGGTTACCGTTTCACTTCTGGCCGCTGCCATGCTGGCTGGCTGCGGCGGAGGCAGTGCCGCAGCTGCTTCTTCCACAGCTGCATCCGGATCCAAGGACATCGATGAGATCAAGATGCAGTTTGTTCCTTCTCGTGATGCCGAGACAATTCTGAAGCAGACAACAGATCTGCCGCAGCTTCTGATCGACGCCATGAAGGAAAAGGGCTACAACATCGGCAAGATTGATATCACCGTTGGTGCTGGTTCTGACTACAACGTCACAGGCGAGGCTCTGGCTTCCGGTTCTGTTGACATTGCATGGCTGCCGGCAGGTACCTATGCACAGTATTCCGATGAGACACAGGTTGTTCTCACTGCTACACGTGATGCACTGTCCAACGACTCCACTGATCCGACCACATGGAACGGTGATGCCAACAAGACAACACGTGTTTCCGGTCAGCCTGTTACTTACTACAGAGGCCTGATCTATGCTGGTCCGTCCGAGAAGGGCAAGGAGCTGGCTGCCAAGGTCGCTGCCGGCCAGAAGCTGACATGGGATGATCTGAACAGTGCAAGCTGGGCAGTTGCGTCCACAACATCTTCTTCCGGTTACATCTTCCCGTCTCTGTGGCTGATGCAGAACTACGATGGCAAGAAGATCTCTGACCTCTCCAACACAACCCAGACAAACTATCCGACAGCCTTTGCAGAGGCTGCTGCAGGTTCCGTTGACGTTGTACTCTGCTACGCTGATGGCCGTATGGACTATGAGCAGGCATGGACAACTCCGACAACAGAGCAGGATTCCACAGGTATCCAGGGCTTCGGCAGATCCGATTCCATCTGGAACGAAATGAGTGTTATCGGTGTTACTGACAAGATCTACAACGATACCGTTGCTGTCACAAAGGCTAACCCGGACATCTACAACGACGACTTCATCTCTGCATTCCAGGATGCTATGATCGAAATTGCCGGCACTGATGAAGGCAAGAAGATCTTCGCTGTCTACTCTCATACAGGTTATGAGAAAGCCAACGATTCTGACTATGACTCCATCCGTGAAGGTCTGAAGGAAGTTTCCGGCAACTGAGTAAAATCTCATTAAAACATGCATGCAGTGTCATGCATGTTTTTTTATATCCTTATTTTATACCATTCCCGTAAAAGATCTGTTGAATCTTACGCAATGCAAGCTATGCATACCGTATTTCCTGCCGGTTTTTATTGCGTACAAAATGCTTTCTTATATAATTGTGTTGTTTCAAATGAAAATTGGAGAATACATATAAATGATTGAATTCAATGATGTTTCCAAGACGTATCCAAATGGCACAAAAGGTCTTCAGCATGTCAATCTGAAGATTGAACAGGGTGAGTTCGTCGCCATCATCGGTCTGTCCGGTGCCGGCAAATCCACATTGATCCGCACGATCAACCGCATGATCGATATCACCGACGGACAGCTGATTGTCGATGGCACAGATGTCATGACGCTCAAAGGCAAGGCACTGCGTCGGTACAGAAGAAAGGTTGGCATGATCTTCCAGTCCTTCAACCTGATCTCCCGTGCTACCGTTATCAATAACGTCCTGACGGCGAATGTACCGGATATGCCCTGGTACAAAGTACTGTTCTCAATGTATTCCAAAGACCAGAAGATCAAGGCTCTGGAAGCACTGGATAAGGTTAACATTCTCGACAAGGCCTACAGCAGATGTGATGAGCTGTCCGGCGGCCAGATGCAGCGTGTTGCCCTGGCAAGAACACTGAACCAGAACCCGTCCATCATTCTGGCCGATGAGCCGGTCGCATCATTGGATCCGATCATGGCCGATGTCGTCATGAGCGACTTTGCCAAGATCAACAAGGATATGAACATCACCATCCTGCTCAACATCCATCACGTTGACCTCGCATTGAAGTATGCCACCAGAGTCATCGGTATCCGTGCCGGCCATGTTGTCTATGACGGCCCGGCTGACAAGGTAACAAAGGACGTACTTGATCAGGTATACAACGGCAAGGCCGTACCGAAGTCCACAGATCCTCAGGTGAAAGCCGCATGAGTGAGAAAGCAATCGAAAAGAAACCACCGCTGTTTGACCGTATCTTCAAGCCGGAACACATTACCCTTGAAAACGGCCACACAGTTGACAGACCACGCTCAAGGACACCGCTGATCCTGTTGGCTCTGCTGGTTGTGGTTATCATCTCTCTCGATGTCACTGACTTTGATTTCGGCATTCTGATCCAGCGCGGCCATGAACTCGGCGTCATCATGAGCCAGATCTTCCAGCCTGACTTCTCCTACTTCCCGAAAGTCGTCAAGCCATTGCTGGATACCATCCAGATGTCACTGCTTGGTACAGTGCTTGGCTGTCTGATTGCACTGCCGCTGGCCATCTTTGCTTCCAGCAACATCTGCCACAACAAAGTCGTTGTTTCCATCCTGCGTTTCATCCTGGCCATTACCCGTTCCGTTCCTACCCTCATCATCGCAAACATCTTTGCCCTGATGTATGGCATGGGCACCTATGCCGGCTTCCTGGCCATCACGATCTTCACGATCGGTGTCGTTGCCAAGATGCTCTATGAGTCCATCGAAACCATTGACATGAAGCCATTTGAAGCCATGACATCCTTCGGTGCTACAACACTGGAAGCCTTCTGGGCCGCCTGCATGCCCCAGATCCTGCCAACCTATATTTCCCACTCCCTGTACTGCTTCGAAATGAACGTCCGTGCCTCCAGTATCCTCGGCTACGTCGGTGCCGGCGGCCTTGGCTTACTCATCTCGGAACGCGTCGGCTGGCGTGATTACAGAGGACTTGGCATGGTCCTGCTGTCCCTGTTTGTTGTCGTCGTCTTCATTGACTTCTTCAATGACTGGGTCAGAGAGAAACTGTCCTGAGGAGGTTCCCCAATGTCTGAAAAGAAACTTACAGTTGAAGAAGTATACGACAACCGTCCCCGCCACTTTGTGGCAAGACTGATTGTCTTCCTCATTCTGCTGGCCCTGGTTGTCTGGTCTAAATCCGGCATCCATTTCACCGGTGTCGTTGAATCCGGTGCTGATATTGCCAAAGGTACCGTCTATGGTCTGACCCATCCCGACTGGTCCTTATTAACAGACATGAGCCACGATGGTGTTCTGTACCTGACCGCACAGACCATCGCCATTGCCATTCTGGGAACACTGTTTGGCGGTATCCTGTCTATTCCGATTTCATTCCTCGCTTCAAATAACATCGTACCAAAGCCCATCGCAGCCATCTTCCGTCTGCTGATCCTGCTGATCAGAACCATCCCGTCACTGGTATGGGCACTGATGCTCATCAGAGTCACAGGACCTGGAGCCTTCTGTGGTGTTGTCACCCAGTCCATCTGCTCCATTGGCATGATCTCGAAGATGTACATCACAGCCATTGAAGATCTGGATACCGGCATCCTGGAATCCCTGGATGCGGCAGGCTGCACAACCTTCCAGAAAATCCGCTGCGGCATTCTGCCCCAGCTGTCCGCATCCTTTGTCTCCACGGTTATCTACCGTTTCGATATCAACCTCAAGGATGCCACAACACTGGGTCTCATCGGTGCCGGCGGTATCGGTGCTTCCCTGGTCATCGCCATCTCCGGACGCAGATGGCGCATGGTCGGATCCTTCCTGCTTGCCCTCATCGTACTTGTACTCATCATCGAATACTGCTCCACCAAGATCCGGGCAAGACTGGCAAGAGGCAGACAATAAGATTCATCAAGCTGGCAATGCCAGCTTTTTTCTTTTTGACATACAATATGGACGATGAAAAATATATTACTGATTCTGATCCTGATTCCGGTACTGCTGTTATCCAGCAGTGAACCCGGTATGATATCCGCTGCAGAAACAGCCGGTACGCCTGCAGGTAACGCAGGCAGTCTGCCCGCCAATACACCAGCTGCCATTCCATCCGATGATACAAACGAAGTCGGTGAGCCCTATAACCCGGACTATGAAACATGGCAGGAAGATGTTAAAAACATCATGATACATATGGATAATGTTCCGGAAGAATACTTTCTGCCAGCAGAAGAGTCCGGTGATCTGCAGTATGTCACATACCAGACAAAAGACTATGACAAGGACATGGACGAGGAAACAAAGCTTGCCCTTGTGTATACACCATATGGCTATTCACCTGATGAGCCGTATGACATCCTCTATCTCATGCATGGCTACACGGGTGATATTTACTCATGGCTGGGCACACCCGAAGAGCCAAGTGAAATGAAGAATATGCTGGACCATATGATTCAGGACCAGCTGATGGAACCAATGATCGTCGTCTGTGCTACCTATTATGACAACAACGAAAATGAGATGACAGACAACATTGATACAGACCTGCTGGAACCCTTCGGGCAGGAATTGCGAAATGACCTGATGCCAGCCGTAGAATCTACTTTTTCTACCTATGCACAATCAACCGATGAACAGGGACTGCAGGCAGCCAGAGATCATAGAATCTTCGGCGGTTTCTCCATGGGCGGTGTCACAACGCTATATAGAATGATGGACTGCATGGACCTCTTTGCAAACTTCATCAACCTCTCCGGCCCCATCTACTGGGCCAACCTTGTCAACACACAGCAGGGTGACTGGGGTGCATCTTATCTCAAAGAAAGGATATCCAAACAAGGTTTCACAGACAAAGACTTCTATCTCTACATGGCAACCGGATCAAAGGATGAGGCATATCCATTAATGGACATGATGGCGCAGAGCATGTTACGGCAGTCAGATTTCTTTCATTTCGGAAATCCGGACCAGTCAGACATCAATGTTACATATGGGGTGGGGGAAGACGAATTCCATGACGGACATAACTGTGCAAGATGCCTGTATAACATCCTGCCGGTGATGAGTGGACGTATGATAAACAGTCAGAATCCTGTCACAGACAGTGATAGCGAAAATGATGGACAGTAACAGCTTTTTCACAAACCGCTTATCTGGTTTTCTGGTATACAATCGTTCCTATGAAGAAACATATCCTTCTGATTCTGCTGTTGATTCCAGTACTTTTCATTTCAGGCAGCACTGCACCTGTAGAAACAAACAGTGTCGGTGAACCGATCACACCTGATTACACAACCTGGCAGAAGGATGTGAAGAACACTATGATGGATTTCCGCGATGTTCCCAATGAATACTTCCTGCCGATAAAAGAAAGCGGAACACTGCAGTATTTCCAGTATCAGACAAAAAACTATGACAAAGACATGTCTGATGAAACAAAGTATGCTGTTGTCTATACACCCTATGGCTATACACCGGATAAACAGTATGACATTCTCTATCTCATGCATGGCTATGGTGGTGATATTGATGTGTGGTTAGGATCACCAGATGAACCTGGAGAAGTGAAGTATGTGCTGGACCACATGATTGAAAAGCATATGATCGAGCCCATGATTGTTGTGTGTCCCACATACTATGACAACAACCAGGATGAAGATACGGATAACATGGACACAAGCCTGCTGGAACCCTTTGGCAAAGAACTGCGCAATGATCTGATTCCTGCAGTAGAGACTGCTTTTTCCACATATGCAGATTCTGTTGATGAAACAGGACTGCAGGAATCCGGCACTCACAGAGCCTTCGGCGGCTTCTCCATGGGTGGTGTTACAACCCTTTACCGCATGATGGACAGCATGGACATCTTCTCCTGCTTCATCGACTTCTCAGGACCCATCTACTGGTCCAACCTTGTCAACACAGAAACAGGCGACTGGGGCGCATCCTATCTCAAAGAAAAGATCACAGAACAAGGCTATACCGACAAAGATTTTTACCTCTACCTGGCAACAGGCTCGCAGGATGAAGCCTATCCATTGATGGATACCATGGTAGAAAGCCTGCTCAAACAGGACGATCTTTTCCATGTCGGTCTGCCTGGAAAACCAAACATCAACGTCACGTATGGTGTCTGTGATGGTGAAATCCATGACTGGCACAACCGGGCAAGATGCCTGTATAACATCCTGACTATGTTAAGTGACCACATGAATGGCAAAGATCTCAAAGAAAACAGACACAAACACGGTCATCATCACTAAAAAGGATGTCCACTCATATGAGCGGCACATCCCTTTTTTTCATGCACTTTCTTATTCTGTATACCTGTCTTTCAGATCCTGCAGATCCTGTTGAGAAAGTCCATATTCCTTTGCAAAGAAATCATTGAGATCAGGATATCTTCTGTGTATTTCGGCAATCACATCTCTGCCGATCTTCTCTGATACGCCATCCTTCATCTGTAACAGTTCTTTCAGTTCCGGATTTTTTGCAATCTTTTCTCTGTGGCCTTTCATACTGCCATCAATGAAGGACTTGCGGCATTCATTGGAGAAGATATAGTCCTGAAACACTATCTCATCATCACAGCCAAGGGCAAACAGTAATAACATCGCCGCTACACCGGTACGGTCCTTGCCCGTAGCACAATGAAACAGCAGGGGAACATTGCCAGCCTTGATCTCATCAAACATGACTTTGAATGCCTGATTGCCAAAGGGCATTTCCTGATAGTAGGCTGTTAGTTTCGCTTTCTGTTCAGCTGCATCTCTGCCAGTCTTCACCATGCCCTTTGGTGAGAAATCAATGTCTTCACCGCCTTTAGACACAACACCCGAGTGCTGTAACATTTTAATGCCATTCAATTCCGGATCAGGCTTTCTTCTGCTCTCTTCTTTCGTACGCAGATCCAGGATTGCTTTGATCCCCATCTGCTCCAGCTGTTTCTTTTCATTCTCATTGAGCAGATACAGACCGCTGCTGCGGTAAAAACAGCCTTCTTTTACTCTTTTTCCGCTGCTGGTGGGCAGACCGCCAAGATCACGGAAATTCAGTTCTTTGCGAAATAACCATTTTTCATTCATACGATGACAAGCATAACCGAAAACTGTCTGTTGTGCCAGTTGATGCGCTATAATACAGGCCTGATGGAGATAAATTATGAAACGAATCCGCATTCTGGCAACATCTGATGTCCATGGCTATATCTTTCCGTACAGCTACGCTGACGGCATGAATGCAAATATTGGTTTTGGCCGCATCAAAACCATGATTGATTCCCTCAAGGATGAAAACACCCTCATTCTTGACAATGGCGATGTCCTGGAAGGCTCACCGCTGATGTTCTATCACTATACCGACCATCCCGATGATGTCTCACCCGTTACCACTGTCATGAATGAAATCGGCTATGACTATGTCAATGTCGGCAACCATGATTTCAACTATGGTGAGGAAGCTTTGATGATGCACCTGCAGAACCTCAAGGCACCCTGCATCACCAACAACTGGCTGTTCCATGGCAAACCCTATGGACCAACCTATGTCCTGCGGGAAATCAACGGTGTGCGCATTGCTCTGTTTGGCTTAACCACCAAGTACATCCCGCACTGGGAAAAGAAGGACCACATTGCCCACAGCCGCTTCCTGGATGCTGTTGAAGCAGCCCGCAAGACGGTTGACTGCATCCGCCGTCTGGAAAATCCGGACTACATTGTATGCATGTACCATGGCGGATTTGAGCGTGATCTGAAAACAGGCGAAACAACCGAAGATCTCACCGGTGAAAACCAGGCTTACCAGATGATCAAGGAAGTTGCCGGCATCGATATCCTGATCTCCGGCCACCAGCACCGCAGCCTGCAGGGCAAACTGTTCAATACGTACTACACCCAGACAAGTGCCAATGGTGCCCAGCTGGCCTGCATCGATATCTACCCGGAAATCCATAACATTGAAATCAATCTGCTTGACTGCGATGCCAGGGCAGATGAAGACATGCTCAAACGCGTGCAGAAAGAGGAAGATGAATGCCAGAAATGGCTGGATACACCACTTGGTACAACCACCATGGATCTGACCATCACCGATGAAAATGATGCCCGCCTGCACAAATCTCAGGTTGTTACCTTCCTGAACAAAGTAACGATGGACTTCACCGGTGCCGATCTGGCTGCCAATGCCTTGTTCCTGCACGCAAAAGGCTTTAACAAGAACATCACCATGCGCGACCTTGTCAGTACATACGTCTTTCCCAATACCATCGTTGTCAAGAAAGTCACTGGCAAAGTATTGAAGGAATATCTGGAAAAGGATGCCGAGTTCTTTACGCTTAAAGCAGGGGGAAGTATTGGTGTCAATCCGCTGTATGACTATCCAAAGCCGCAGCACTACAACTATGACATGCTCGATGGTGTTTCCTATACCATTCATGTAGCCAATGACCCTGGTGAAAGAATCTCTGATCTGATGAGAGATGGAAAACCCGTGCAGGATGATGATGAATTCACCCTTGCCATCAATAATTACCGGGCAGCCGGCGGGGGCAACTATGATATGTTAAAACGTGCTCCCATTGTCCGCGAGTACAGTGAATCCATGGTCGAAATCCTGGCAAAGTACATCATGGAGCACAAAGTCATCTCGTTTGAGCCGGTGCACAACATCACCGTGACACTATAAACACGATGCAGCACAGATCATCACAATCTGTGCTTTTTTGATGCAATTCTGTCTTATAATGTGGAAAAGGGGTGAAGAGAATGGTCTCATTTGAAGTCAGTGCCAAAGATTATCTGTTTCTGAAACAGACTGTGGAAACCATGACAAAGTATATTGTCAGGACGGTATACAATGGAGAAGACGTTCTCTTTGATGTACCGGAGAAAAATCTGAATGATTTTCTGCTGGATTACCGCTCCTTCTATGTCCGCAAAGGACTGCAGAATGAAGAAGAGATCAATGATACCGGCATCAGGCTCAACCGCATCTATGAAGAAAGTATTGAGCCTGTCCTGAAAGCAAACAATCTGTAACAGAAAACAGCGTGCCTCAGCACGCTGTCTTTGTTTTGTATTACTTGCTTGTATCCTCAGGCAGATAGAAGATCTGTTCACCTTGTTTGGACAGATTGTAATTGGATCTGGCATAGCTTTCCACATAGTCAGGATCCTGCAGTTTCTGTTTCTGATCGGTCAGCTTCTCATTTTCTGCCTTTACCTGGGCATATTTGCTTTCCGCATCCGACAGCTGACTGCGCAGCCTCACCGTCGTCACAACTTCCTTCGCCACCGAAAACATCAGCCAGCCGGATAAACAGATCACTGCCACACAGAACAGCTTCATCAGCGGTGACAGCTTCTTTGCCTTGTTCTTTTTTCTCTTTCTGATCTCTGCCATATATCTGATTTATACCACTTGGAGAACATTCCTTCAATGCTCTTCAGGACTGCTTACCCGTGATTCCCCGATGATTTCATACATCGAAGATGCATCCTTCTTCTTTTTCGCTTCCTCAACAGACAATACCCTGACCTCCAGTCTTCTGGATCCAAAGGTCACAGCCACCACATCGCCAACCTTTACCTCATGCGAAGGCTTGACCGCTCTGCCATTGATCTCCACCCGCTGATTGGCTGCCAGCTCATTGGCAATCGTCCTTCTTTTCATAATCCTGGAAGCCTTTAAATACTTATCTATTCTCATTTCTTCCTTGCCTCCCACGCCAACTCCATCACCTGAATGGACATGTCCAGCACATCCTTGGTCTTTGGCAGCGTTGCAATAATCGTATTATTCGTATACCGGATACGGATATCCTTGGAAATATTCGAGAAGATCTCAAACAGCTTCACGCCATCCACCTGTGAAGAAAACAGAGTAGAGAACGTAATCTGCGGCTGTCCATTCACTTCCCGGTAACTCTGCACATACGGCTCATTCAACAAAAGATCCAGCTTCTTCTTCAAGAATAATGTCTGCACAGCCTTTGGCAGCTTTCCATACTGGTCCACAATCCCGTCCGCATACGCATCCAATTCTTGTTTTGTTTTGATATTTTCAATCTGATGATACAGATCCAGCTTGTCATAATCATTGGCAGAGAAGTTTTTGGGGATATACCCGGATACCGATACATTCGCATGCTTTTCCACAACAGGTTTCTTTTCTGTCTGCTCTGGATGCGTCTTCTTCTGAATCGCTTCCTCCAGCATCTCGATGTACATATCGATACCTACGGTATCAATAAACCCAGACTGATGCGGTCCCAATAGATCACCGGCACCTCGGATCGTCAGATCCCGCATGGCAATCTTATAGCCAGATCCCATGGTCGCAAACTCACGCACCGCCTGTAATCTTTTGGCAGCCACCTCAGATAACTGCTTTCTGGGCGGCACCAGCAGATAGGCATAAGCCTCCCGATCAGACCGTCCCACTCTGCCTTTGATCTGATACATCTGTGCCAGGCCGAAATCCTGGGCATTGTCGATGATGATTGTATTGGCATTAGGAATATCAATGCCATTTTCCACAATCGTCGTACATACCATCACATCCACTTCATGATTGGTAAAGCGCATCATGGCATCCTCAATATCCTCACGGTCCATCTGACCATGCACAATGCCGATCCGTGCCTCTGGCAACAGATGCCGCAGGGTCCTGGCCACATTGTAAATCTGCTGGATATTGTTATAGAGATAGTACACCTGGCCATGTCTTGCCAGCTCCTTCTCAATGGCCTCCACAATCAGACCCTGGTTCTTCTCTGCCACATATGTCTGAACACTGTAACGATTGCGGGGCGGCGTCTCCAGCTGTGACAAAGAACGGATGCCGATCAATGACATCTGCAGCGTTCTTGGAATAGGCGTGGCACTCAAAGTCAGCACATCAATGCCATTCTTCATTTCCTTGATTTTCTCTTTGTGCTCCACGCCAAAGCGCTGTTCCTCATCCACCACAAGCAAACCAAGCTGTTTGAACTGCACATCTTTAGACAAAAGGCGGTGTGTCCCAATGACAATGTCAACCGTACCCTTGCGCAGTCCTTCCAATGTATTCTTCACATCCTGCGCTGACTGGAAACGGTCCAGCACCCGGATCGTGACAGGATAGCCCTCATAGCGCTTCTGGAAGGTGTGAAGATGCTGCTCAGCCAGGATGGTTGTCGGACAAAGCACCGCTGTCTGATAGCCATCCGACACTGCCTTAAATGATGCCCGCACAGCCACTTCCGTCTTGCCAAAGCCAACATCCCCACACACAAGACGATCCATCGGCTTATCACTTTCCATATCCCGCTTGACATCTTCAACTGCCTTTTCCTGATCCGGTGTCAGCTCATATGGAAAGCTGTTTTCAAACTTCCTGGTCATCTCATTATCAGGTGAAAAAGCATGGCCGATATGCTGCTCACGATTGGCATACAGTTCAATCAGACGATCTGCGATATGATTGACATTCTCCTGCAGCTTCGCCCGTGTTTTCTCCCATTCACCACTGCCAAGCTTGTTTAAACGAGGCACAACACCCTCACGCGAAACAAACTTGCGCACCAGCTTGAACTGCTCCAATGGCACAAGCAGCTCCGCATCCCCGCGGTACACAATCTTCAGGAAATCTTTACGAACACCCTGAATCGTACGATTCTCAATACCGACATACTGTCCTACACCATACTGAGCATGCACAACATAATCACCCGGATTGAGCTCATCATAGCCGGAAATCACCTGGGCAGAAGAAAACTTCTTTTCATACCGGCTGTGATGATGGCGCACCTCAAACAATTCATTCGAGGTATAGACAGCCACACCATCATCCTTTAACAGGAAACCTTCCGGATACTCACCTGTATAGAACGAAATTCCATCCGGAATCTCATCCTCATCTTTCAGATCATGATAGCGGATCTTCAGCTGCTTCAATGTATCCTTGACGGTATCCTGTTCCCGTTTATTCAGGACAATAACATTCTTACCAGGCACATCAATCAGCTTTAACTTGATATCCAGCGGCTCATTGGGCACATGCACTTCCTGAATGTTGGAAATATTGGAAGCCAGGGGATCTTCCTGCAGCTTTGTACATTCCGATGCCACCCGGTGGATATCATGGTACATCGTATAAAAGGGCAGCGCTTTGCCTTCCGATACCATTTCCTGCAGATAGACAGCTGTCTCTTCCATCAGATGCTTTGCATTATCGAATACAGCATCCTGATCAGAGTACAGAATCAGCGGATGGTCCATGTAATCTGCAAGACTTGCCGTTTTGTCCAGCAGAGCAGTATACCGGTACATCCTTGGCTCACGGATATGATTGTCCAATGCATCCAGATCACTTTCAATCTCACCAGACAGCAGGGCATCATTCTTTTCCGCTAATACTTTTTCTGCCTTTGTGCGGATCTCAGAAAGCTGTTTCTCATTGAACAAAACATCCGATGCCGGCACAATCCTTACCTGATCAATGGTCTCTACGGTCTTCTGGGTAGAGGGATCAAAGAAACGGATGGAGTCGATCTCATTGTCAAAGAATTCAATGCGGACAGGCTGAGGATTATTAATCGAAAAGACATCAACGATGCCGCCGCGGCAGGCAAAGCTTAAAGGCTGATCGATGTGGGCTGTCTCACTATATCCACCAGCCCGCAGTTTCCGCTTGAGATCATCCATACTGACGACATCATTTATCTTCAGGATCATGCAGGCATCCGCAAAGTCAGCCGAGAAGGGCAGATTGCGCAGATAGCCGGAAGGACATGTGATGACGACCTGAGCAGGTTTCTCTAATAGAGAGGAAAGGGCATCAACTTTGCCGGCAGTAATTTCCAAAGAAGAAGCCAGTGCTTCCATACGCAGCGATTCATCCGCGCCAAAAAGGGCGCATTCATCTTCTGAGAGGAGGGATGAAATCCTCTCGAACAGACGCTGTGCCTGATACAGATTCTTTTTGACAACCAGAATGGGACGGGGCCTTTGTAAATAAGATGCACTGATGACAAGTGCTTCCTGCATCAGAGAAGACAGAGGCAATGGACCCCTGTTCTCCTGTAACATCTTTACTTCTGCATTGTCCTGCAGACAAGCAGACAGCCATGCCGGCATTCCTGTATATGTTCCGCTGATAAACCTGCTCCTTTCTTAAGCCAAGTTATTCTAGCATCACAAAAGCAGCCGTGCATATTTATTGCATGGCTGCCAGCTCTTTTTACTTTGCTTTTGCCTTGATGTTGTAATCGTTCATCACCTGATCAAACGGACGATACACCCAGTCATAGGCTGCCTTTGATGCATCCAGCAAAGCGGGACTTTGACAGTTTGCCTCCAATCGAATTTTCTGAAAACCGCTTGATGTCGGCTTTTTCTTTGCTTATTTTTGTCAAATTTCTTGTATTTTAATGTTGTATGTGTTGTATGTTTTTATGGTACAATAGTCCTGTAGAAGGTATGCAGGCATGAAACTTTACTTTGATAAGCGGTTGAAAGACCCAACCTACTATGCCCAGATGGGTTTCCGCACTACAGATGGCAAATCCACCACGAAAAACGTGATGAAGCTTGGCAAGCATTCTGAGCTTCTCAAGATCACGGATGATCCTGTGGCTTACTGCAAACAGAAGATTGCCAAAATGAATGAAGATGCCAGACAGGGTAAAGAGACTGTTCAGATCTCTGTTGATCTTAATGAAAAAGTGGATGAGACTTCTGATGAAGCTTCCCGTTCATCCCTCAGGAACATTGGCTACTATTACCTTCAGTACATTTACAATCAGCTGCGGCTGAAGGAGTTTTTCAACATGCAGGCTGCAGCCAGCCGGGCAACATATGACTTTGACCAGATCAACAGGTTTCTGACTTACGGCCGGATTCTGGATCCCTGCTCAAAGTACGGCACCTATGATCACCTGGATACTTACTTTGAACAGCCTGACATCCAATACCATCACATCATGAGATTTCTGGATGTTCTGGAGAAGAACTCTGATGCTTATCTCGAATGGCTGTATAAAAACAGTAATCATGTAATCCCGCGTGATTCTTCTGTTGTTTACTATGACTGCACAAATTTCTACTGCGAGACAGAGCAGGATGATGACGACATTTTTGATGAAGTCACAGGTGAACTTCTTTCCTATGGGCTTCGAAAATATGGCGTAAGTAAAGAGCACCGTCCCAATCCAATTGTGGAAATGGGACTGCTTATGGATAAACGAGGCATTCCGATCACAATGTGTCTCCATTCAGGCAATACAAGTGAGCAGGTTACTGCTGTTCCGCTGGAGAAGAAGATCCTGCCCGCACTTGAGAAATCCAACATCATCTACTGTGCAGATGCGGGTCTTGGCTCCTATAACATCCGTCAGTTCAATGCAATGGGAGGCAGATCCTTCATCGTAACGCAGTCCGTTAAGAAGCTTTCAGAAGACATCAAGAAAGTTGTCTTCAGCGATCAAAACTACAGGCTTCTGTCCAATGACAAACCTGTGACAATCAGCTTCATGAAGGAATTTGACCGCCACAATCCTGACAATCTGGCTTTATACAATGACACTGCATACAAAGTCATTCCAGCGGACAAGGCAATTGATCTTGGCCTGGTTGAATACAAGCAGCTCAGGAATGGCGGATCCCGCAAAGTCAAAGCCAAGGGAACACTGGAACAGATTGTAATCATCACCTTTTCAAGAAAGATGATGGAATACCAGCGCACAGTCAGAAACAGACAGATTGAGCGTGCAAAGCAGATAATGAAGCTGAAGGATCCGGAGGAAATCAAGAAAGGTCCCAATGATGTCAGACGTTTCCTGAAGCGTGTTGCCAAAGACAAAGATGGCAAAGAAGCAGAAATAAGCTATGATCTGGATCAGGCCAGAATTGACGAAGAAGAAAAATATGATGGCTACTATGCAGTTGCGACAAATCTGACAGAAGCTGATGTCAAAGACATCCTGAACATCATGCATAAGCGGTACATGATAGAAGACTGTTTCCGGGTCATGAAGACCAACTTCGGATCAAGGCCTGTATATCACAGTGCTCAGAGAAGAATCAAAGCGCATTTCCTTGTGTGCTATACAGCCCTGCTTATATACAGACTGCTGAGCTGCAGCCTTGATGACAGAGGCACACATGTTACAGCGAAGAATCTGATCGCCACGCTGCAGAACATGAATGTCGCAGACGATGGGATGTACTACTTATCAACCTATAAAGGAAGTAAGACTCTGGATGCGCTGGAGAAATACACCAGTGCAGGATTAGACAAGAAGAGATACAAGGCCGGTTTCCTCAGAAAAAAGTTTAAGAAAACGTCCGGATAAGCCCCTACATACTACAAAATTCAAAACGTAAAAAGTGCCGGAAAATCCAGTGTTCATCGGATTTTCCAGCACTTTCTTTTCTTCAAACTGTCAAAGATGGGATATTTATTGCATGGCTGCCAGCTCTTTTTACTTTGCTTTTGCCTTGATGTTGTAATCGTTCATCACCTGATCAAACGGACGATACACCCAGTCATAGGCTGCCTTTGATGCATCCAGCAAAGCCGCATCATACACATCACGCTCTGCCTTGGGAACCGGTGACAATACCCAGTCCGGCACCAGATCATGTTCACCAGCTGCACTATGGCCAACACCAATTCTTACCCGGGCTATCTTTTCTGTCTTCAGGGCATTGATGATTGACTTCATGCCTTTCTGACCGCCGGCAGATCCGGAAGCACGGATCCGCACAGAACCAGTGGGCAGATCCATGTCATCATGGAGAATCAGAATATCAGCAGGATCAATGTGATAGAAACTGACAGCCTGGGCAACCGCACTGCCGCTTTCATTCATATAGGTCAATGGCTTCATCAACAATACACTCTGTCCTTCAATCCTGACGGTCTGCACAAGAGCATTGAACTTCTTGACATCAATCCCGGTATCCAGACGGTCAGCCAGCAGATCGATTGCCATAAACCCCGAATTATGCCTGGTCTTTTCATACTCCTTACCCGGATTGCCAAGCCCTGCAATCAGCTTCATTTCTTCTCCTCCGTAAAGGAAGTACCAGATGCACTGTTATCCGCCATCAGATCCTCCGCATCTTTGGAGGCGGATTCCTCTTTTACAGGCTGTGATTCTGTATTATCTTCTGTCTTATCCGCAGCATCCTCTGTTTTTACTTCCTGTGAGCCTGTTTCATCATTGGCAGGTTCACTGCTGTCTTTCTGATCCTCAGATTCATCCGTATCTGTTTCCGTTTCAGACTCATCTTTCTTATCATCGGCCATATGCACACCGATATTCTTCAGCCATGCCTCACCGATTCTTGTCTGATTGAATTCCTTAGCAACAGACATCATCTCATCCATCTTGTCCTGTTCACCACTGTCTTCATACAGTTTCACAAGCATGGCAGATGTCAGCTGCTTGTACAGACCGATCAGCTGCTTGGAATACACCATATCCTGATAATCGCCATCCATGACCTTTTCAAAGAAGGCTCTGCCAAGATCATCTTCCTTGTTGTAGAACTTCAAACAGGCAAGGGACAGCTGATAGTCCAGACGTTTCTGATACCAGGAAAGATCATTACCCAGATGGTCATACATGGCCTTGATGCGTGCCTGCTGACCATCCTTCTGCAGAATGTTCGGGACTGCAAGGAAGTAATAGAAGAAGGAATCATCTTCTGACATCTTGGTTTCCTGTTTCAGTGTCTCAAGATCAATAGCAGACAGCTGACCGTCAAAGTCCTTTTCCTCATAACGGTTGTGATAGGCAGTGCCCCAGAGCTTCAAGATCTGAAACTTTGTTTTCTGTTCCTGGGTCGTTGAGGCTTCGATCTCTGTATCCACAGCCTGGAAGAAGTCATCCTCCTTGTCCAGCAGCCGGACAACGTTGATCACCTTATCCATTCTCTTATTGCTTTTCTGCATGATCACCATTCTGACAACCATATAGATCATCAAAGCATACAGAAGAAATGTCATTCCGTTCTTCATAACTTTCATCGGCGCGGATCTGCGCAACGCAGCTGGAAACGCCTGCCTCCTTTTTATCCTCATCCAGCGGCCATGCCGCCTTCCATTTTCTTGCAGAAACTTCCTGCAGTCTTTGACATTATAGCTAAAAGCAGACATTGTGAAAATGCCATCAGATTTGCAATTTTAACATATGTCTTTTACCATGTTAGCGGAACAGATGTTCCCGAGGTGCCTTATGTCTGAGCAGAAAAAGAAAAAAGGATTCCGCTTTAATCCAAAGCTGACCATTACAATCGTAATTGTGATACTTGTTGCTGCCCTTGGTATCGGCCTGATTCTGAATTACCGCCGCAACAATGATGAGCAGAAGATCACTGCCAAAAATGCCAAAACAACGGCTGCTGCTTCTACGGCAGCCAGCACGCTGCCGGCAGCCGCCTCTGATATCAACAGCTACACGTATCTGTTAAACAAGGATACTGCATCACTGGATCCTACCTATGTACCATCTGATCTTGCTGATCCGGAAAATGTACAAAGTACTTCCAGCGTCTTTGAAATCCGTGCAGAAGCTGCCACCCAGCTGGAAGCCATGGTCAAGGCCGCATCCGATGCCGGCATCACACTGTATGTATCTTCTGGATACCGCAGCTATGATGATCAGGACAAGCTGTATTCCAGCCAGGTGCAGCTGCTGACAGAAGCCAAGGCCATCACAGCATGTGAAAAGGCAGGATATTCCGAACATCAGCTCGGTCTTGCCGTGGATCTGACCGATGATGTCAATACAACAAGCCAGACCGAAGCCTTCGCCGATACGGATGCCGGCAAGTGGCTCTATGAACATGCCCATGAATACGGCTTCATCCTGCGCTATCCAAAGGGCAAGGAATCCATTACCAAGTACAACTTCATGCCTTGGCATTACCGCTATGTCGGCACCGATACTGCCAATGCCATGTATGCCATCTCTCCGGATGAGACGATGGAGGAGTACTTCAGTTCCAGCAATTAACAAAACAGCCGCGGGGCTGTTTTTCTTTAGCAGTTTCACCCCGCCCAAGTCTAAGGAGTAAATATGATCAGAATTCTATTTGTCTGCCATGGCAACATCTGCCGTTCCGTCGGTGCCCAGTACATCATGCAGGATCTTGTAAACAAAGCCGGGTGCAGTGATGATTTTTACATCGATTCCGCTGCCACATCCACAGAAGAAACCGGCAATCCAATCTATCCGCCTATGAAAGCAGTACTGCAGAAAAACGGCATTCCCATTGGCAGCCACAGGGCAAGGCAGCTCAAAAGGGAAGACTATGAAAAATATGATCTGCTCATTGGCATGGATGAAGAAAACATCTTTCTGATGAAACAGATTCTCAAAGAGGATCCTGCTCATAAGATTCATTACCTGATGGAATATACAGATACACCTGATCAAAAGATCGATGATCCATGGTATACAAGACAATTCCAGAAATGTACGGATGAGCTGGAGGATGGATGTAAGGGACTTTTTGCCTGGATCAAAAAAGACATTGCATACAGAAAACTTTTGAATCTGATTCATGCATCAGAACGCTGGAAGTGTTCCTCCTGTTGCGCAGCTGAATTTGCGTAAATTTTCAAACACATCAAATTGACATTGACAAACCTCACTATTATTATATAAAAGCGTTTGTTCTAAACATGTAAAAAACAGGAGGTGGCATGAATGAAGAGAACATACCAGCCTAGCAAAAGAAAAAACAAGGCGACTCATGGCTTCAGAGCACGTATGGCTACAGTAGGCGGTCGTAAGGTATTAGCAAGACGCCGTGCAAAGGGCAGAAAGGTACTTTCCGCCTGAAATCAACCACCGCGGGGTGGTTTTTTTATTCATCATGAAGAAGAAGAACAGAGTCAGAAAAGCAGAGGAGTTTCAGAAGATCATTCATACCGGCAGGAAGAAGGTATCTCCTGCGTATATCTTTTATTTTGTGCCGAAGAAGGAAGAAGAAGCCCGGATTGGAATTTCGCTGCCAAAGAAGATTGGCCATGCCGTTGACCGCAATCTGTATAAACGGCAGGTGAGGATGATGTGCCAGGATCTGATAAACTTCCAGGAGTACCCTCTTGATGGGGTGATTATTCTGCGGTTTTCCTATCGGGATCACAGCTATGCCGACAACAAAAACATATTGGAAAAACTACTTACTGACGCTACAATAAAGTAGTTTACAAATAGGAGAAAATGATGAAAATTAAGCCGCGTACAAAGAAAATTCTCACAGTGCTTCTCTTTGTGGGAATCGCCGCAACGCTCACGGGATGTACTGTTCCGCGCGACAGCTCCGGCAATATCATTCTGATCGACACCACAACAACATTCAAACAGGTCATGAGTGATGAAAACTGGTTCAGTGCCATCTTCGTATGGCCGCTGGCCCAGGCCATCAACTACATGACGCCAAAGATGGGCGTTGGCCTTGCCATCACCGTCATCACCGTCATCGTCAACGGCATTCTGGCCGCTGCCACCATCAAGGGAACCGTCGGCTCCCAGGAAATGCAGCTGATCCAGCCGGAACTGGAAAAACTGCAGAGAAAGTATGAAGGCCGTGATGATCCTGCCTCCAAGCAGAAGATGGCTATGGAAATGCAGCAGCTGTATGCCAAGCATGATATTCATCCGATGGGAACCATGGTCGGACAGTTCCTGCAGCTGCCAATTTTGATGGCAATGTATATGGCAGTGCAGAGAGCATCTGCCGTTGCCAATGGTTCCTTCCTCGGTCTCAACCTGAAAACCACACCGCTGGCTGGTATGAAAGAAGGCCAGTGGCTGTATCTGCTGATCTTTGCCCTGATGGGACTGACACAGTTTGTCTCCATGTATCTGCCGATGCACTTCGCTAAAAAGAAGGCAGAAGCAGCCGCTGCCAAGCAGCACCGCAAGCCGGAGGAAACAAACGGCAGCCAGCAGAAACTCATGCAGATCTACATGATGGCCATGATCCTGATCTTCGGTCTGATGTGGCCGACTGCCATGACCGTTTACTGGACAATCAACTCCTGCGTTACTATTGTAAAGACAATCATTGTACAGAAATACATTGACCACAAGCAGGCAGAAAAGAGGAAAGCATGAAAAACTATACCGGCAGTTCCATTGCAGAAATTCTGGAAACAGCTGCAGCAGAAAACGGTGTTTCCAGCCAGGATCTCAAATACGTCATTACCAGTGACAACAAGGAAGAGGGTACGGTCAGTGCCGATGTCTATACGATGGAAGATGTCAAAGAGTTCATCTTTGATTACCTGGGCGACTATTTCACCGGTATTGATGAAGATATCGAAGTTGCTATCGAAGAAACAGACAACGGCTTCATCGTCAACCTCAACGCTGATAACAATGCCGTTCTGATCGGCCACAACGGCAAAACACTGTCTGCCTTCAATACGGTTGTCCGCAGTGCTGTCAACGCTGCCTTCAAGAGCAGAATCAACGTGCTGATCGATGTCAACCACTACAAGGAAGACCGCTATGCCAAGCTGCGCTTCCTTGCCAAGAAACTTGGCCGCCAGGTCCAGAAGTCCCATGTCGATGTGGAGATGGATCCGATGCCGAATGATGAACGCAAGGTCGTTCACCAGCAGCTCAATGAATGGCATAACCTGCGCACTGAGTCGGAAGGCGAAGGCGCCGGCCGCCATGTCTGCATCCGCTATGTACCGGACGCAGATGAACCTGCAGAAAATTCTGAAGCTGAATGAGAGATATCCTGAACGATATCTCTTTTTTTCGGCTATGATGAAACGTTAACTTCATGGATTTTATAACTAACTGAGAAAATCACCTGATTCTCTGACAGATCTTTTTGATCTCGCGGGCATAGCTCTGTTCGCTGATGCCATACACACTCAGGATCTCTTTCTGCCTCTTT
>NZ_JAZHUW010000036.1:0-21106 GCF_036453465.1 Lactimicrobium sp. | reverse complement strand
GCGGCGTTGCTCGGTCAGGGTTCCCCCCATTGCCGAAAATTCCCTACTGCTGCCTCCCGTAGGAGTCTGGGCCGTGTCTCAGTCCCAATGTGGCCGTTCACCCTCTCAGGCCGGCTACGCATCATCGTCTTGGTGGGCCGTTACCTCACCAACTAACTAATGCGCCATAAGCCCATCCACCAGTGTCTCTCACCTTTAACAATAAAGAGATGCCTCTCTATTGCCTATCCGGTTTTAGTCCCCGTTTCCAGAGATTATCCCGGTCTCCGTGGGCAGGTTGCTTATGTATTACTCACCCGTTCGCCACTCGGTCAACCCAGCAAGCTGGATCTTCCTCGTTCGACTTGCATGTATTAGGCACGCCGCCAGCGTTTATCCTGAGCCAGGATCAAACTCTTCATTTGACTTGTGCTCACCTGATTCTTACAATCAGGATTTCTTATAAACTCATTGACGTTGTTTGTGTTCTAATCTTTCTGTTCAGTTTTCAAAGATCTGCGCTCTTCCCTTCTCGGAAACAGCTTGTTTATCTTACCTCTTCAGTTTATTTTGTCAACAACTTTTTTTCGAAGTTTATGACTGCTGATCCATGATCATTTCCTGATTCCTGAATCCCTTCTGAAGAAGCTTCATGATCTTACCCTTTTTCCCTCCTATCTGTCAACTGATTTTTATTATCGTGTGATATTGAAACATACAAAAAATACCGCATAGCGGCATCATTTCATTATCTGTTCATATGCAGATATTTGCTGTAATAGTAATCAATACATGACTGGTTAAACGGATCCTCGCCCTTTTCCATTGCGTGGATCAACATCTGCATCTGGTTCTCTACAATCTTTTTCACTTCTTCCGGATAATGCATCTGCCTGGCGTGCTGCGCGAATTCATCTTCATCAAGAATCTGATAGCCGCCATCCGGATACAGCTTGACATCCAGATCATAGTCAATATTCTTGACCGCCTCGCCATCATACACACTTGGGGAAGCGAGATTGCAGTAGTAGTACACACCGGAATGACGGATCATAGAAATAATATTCCACCAGCGGTCATCATAGAAAAAGCAGATCGCTGGTTCTCTTGTCAGCCAGCGTCTTCCATCCGCTTCAATGACCCAGGCACGGTTGGTTACGGCAACGATATGTTTTTTATCAGCTTCCAGCACAAAGCCCTTGCACCATGTGCGGTGCAGGCTGCCATCATGCTTGAAAGACTGGATATATACCATTTGTCCAGGATGTGGGATTAATACTTTTGACATAGCATTTGTTATTCTACTCGTCCCTGACCAAAATAAAAAGTGGATGATTGCATTCTCACCCACTCATATATGTTTCTGCTCTTTCTATTACCTGGCAAACTGCTTCCAGGCACTTGTTTTCTCGAGTCTTTTCAGCAGCAGCGGCACAAGAATGATGCATACAACCAGTGTAGCAAGATTGTACCAGAGGTTATATCCGGCAGAATATACCCAGGCTGCCTTACTGCCGGCAACACTGCCCTCCGGCGGCCAGTAGTACACACCGGATAACAGCTGACTGACATATTTGAGAATCATTGCCAGTGAGATGCCGATGACCTGACGCACGGAACCATTGCGGCCAAGCAGACTGGCCGCACCGACAAACAGCAGCGGCAGGATATAATCGAGCATAAACTGGCCAAGATTCAGCCAGTAGATCGGGAAGCCGCAGATGAATGTCAGCAGAAAGCCGATCATCGCAGTCAGAATGCCATACTTCCAGCCCATGTGGTACGAGGCAATGAATACCGCAGCCAGTTCAATCTCAATTGAGCCTCCCTGCGGCATCTTCAGGAATGGAATGTACTCTCCTGCAAATTTCAGGACGACATACAGTGCTGCATATAATGCCATGTACGAAATAATTCTGATCTTGTTGTTCTTCATAAAAAAACACCCCCGTTTCTGAAGGCGCAAAGAGTGATTGGAACTCCCTACGCTAGTATTACCTAGATCAGGTGATAAGGGTAATTCTCAGCAAATGCACCCCTGTTCACAAAATCATTCTATCACAGGATAGTGTGCTAAGATGTTAAACATGGAAAACAAAAGTCTGATCAGCCAGCAGATCGCAGCCCTGCTGGAAGAACCTGATATGATTGCTGCACTGAGCAATGTTTCTGCCTGCATCAATATGAACTATGCCAATCTCAACTGGGCAGGTTTCTATTTTGTAAAGAACGGTGAACTTGTCCTTGGTCCCTTCCAGGGAAAAACTGCCTGCACACATATTGGTTATAGCAAAGGTGTATGCGGCACCTGCTGGCAGACAAAAAAGCCGCAGCGGATTGCGGATGTACTGTCCTTCCATGGCCACATTGCCTGTGACAGTGACAGCCGCAGTGAATTATGCGTTCCGGTCATTGTCAATGGCGAAGTCATCATGGAAATTGATCTGGATGCTCCTGTAAAGGACAGATTCCGTGAGACCGAAGAAAAAGAAATGCTTGAAGCAGCCGCAGAAATTTCTGCAGCATACCTCAAACATTCCTGGAAAATCTGATTACCGGTACAGTTCAAATACCGAATTGGATTCAAAGTAGCGTGTTGCCTCATCCACGGCATATGCCAGTGGGAAAAACTGAATGCGAGATCCGCCGATCACTGTTTCGCGGACCGCCTTTTTTTTGACCAGTTCACTGCGCACCCGTGTGAAGTCACTGCTGTCCAGATCAAGATCCAGATAATTCTTCCACTGTGGTCCCTGATCTGTCTGCATGCAGCAGCCTTCAATGCGGATCGGCCTGTCATCTGTGCGGTATTCCGCCAGATGCATGCTCGTAGCACTGTCAAAATCACATCCCATCAGCAGCACAAAGCCCTTCATCTCATACATACGGGCTGCCGGGCTCTCCTCAGCAAGAGGAAAATGCAGAGACTGCCGGTTGCACAGCAGTTTGGCATATCTGCCCCATGCCGCATAGGAAACACGTGGATGCTGTGAAAAGATCACACCTTTGCGGCGGCGGAAATTCTCTGCCACCTCACCCATATCAGGAATATCACTCAGCTGGGGATCATACGGCGGGATTGCGCTGCGCACAGATGCATAGGCCTGCGGCTGAATCACCGGATGCTTCCAGGTGGAAGGCTCCGCATTGTCATGGCAGTTCACCGGCATGACAATCGTTCCGTTTTCACCAGCAATATCCATTAATGCATCCACAACCGTCCTTGCCCCGCCAATCACACAGTCAAAAGATGACAGACGGGCATGCACTTCCACAATCATGCCGTCCCGCAGGCCAAGCTTTTTCAGCCCGGCTGTCAGTGTTTCCCTGGTTACGGGGTCATTGACAATATGGTCCGGCGCATATGACATCAGAGTTTACTGTACTCCTTGGCAATTTCCGAACCAACTGCCGCATTGTTATATACAAGATGAATGTTGGCATCCAGAGACTTGCCGGCAGTAATATCTGCAATCTTGGCAAGCAGGAATGGTGTGCACTCCTTGCCATGAATACCCTTTTCATCCATCTCTGCAATTGCTTCATCAATAGCCTTGTTAATCACATCGGTAGGCATTGAATACTCTTCCGGGATCGGATTGGTAATCAGAATGCCGCCATTGAGCTTGAGATCTCTCTTCGCCTTGACGATTCTTGCTGCATCAGCTGCATCTTTAATCGCATAGTCAACTTTCAGGCCCATGCCATTATCACGGCAGTAGAAAGCAGGCAGATCATTTGTCTGATAGCCAAGCACCGGAACACCCTTTGTCTCCAGTACTTCCAGAGTCAGTTTCAGGTCCAGAATTGCCTTGGCACCTGCACAGATCACGGTTACATTTGTTCTGCCAAGCTCTTCCAGGTCAGCCGAAATATCGAATGTTTCCTGTGCGCCTCTGTGAACACCGCCGATACCGCCTGTCACAAAGAACTCAACACCTGCCTTGGCAGCCAGAATCATTGTTGTCGCAACAGTAGTAGCACCCCATGACTTTTCTGCCATGACAATCGGCAGATCGCGTCTGGATACCTTCGGAATCGAATGGCCGCGCTTGCCCATTTCTTCAATCTCATCCTTTGTCAGGCCAACAACACCAACACCATCAACGATACCAACTGTTGCTGGCACAGCTCCGTGATCACGGATGATCTGTTCCACATGCATTGCCGTTTCAACATTCTGCGGATACGGCATACCATGGGAAATAATCGTGCTTTCCAGGGCAATGACAGGCTTGTTCTCCTGTAATGCCTTTGCAACTTCAGGATTGACTCTTACCATTTCACTCATAATTTTTTCTCCTTTATATCCATCGTATCAAGACTCTTTTCAATCATTTCAGGACTGAGGCTGCGCCGCTTGACAGCATCCTGTTCGATTGCCGTCACGGAAGCAGATATACCATAGCGGATCGCCTGATCCGGACTCTGGTGTTCCAGCCTTGCGGCAACATATGCACCAAGCAGCGTATCACCGCCGCCGGTTGCATTCTCCAGAGAGATACGGCGGTGTGTCAGCCACAGCTTTTCATGTTCCGTACCCAGCAGCAGGCCGCGCTCTGCCATGGAGATGATCACTTCTTTCACACCTGCCTGCAGAAACCAGTCCAGACTGCGGCGCGCATCCTCCTCATTTTCAATGCCAAAACCAGTCAGTTCCCTTGCCTCAAACTGATTCGGCTTGAAGATAGAAAGCTGACCAAGTACATTTCTGAGCCTGCCCGCTTTGCTTGTACTGACCGGATCGGCTGCCACATGGCATGGCGCATGATCAAGCACATACTGAATGCATGACATGTCCAGGTTGGCGTCTATGATGATTATATCATCGCTGTTCAGGCTTTTTAAAACAGGCTCCAGCATTGCCTCATCCATGCAGCGCAGAATACGCATGTCACTCATGCCGACCTTCATATCACGGTTATTATCCAGAATGGCAATGTACATCGAACTTGGCAGTCCTTCAATCGTAACGGAACCGGAAGTATCCATGCCCAGCATTTCACAGTCTGCCTTCATCATCTGGCCATAACTGTCACTTGAAAAGCAGGTTACAAAGCGTGTGTTTTTCCGCAGCAGCGCACAGATCTGAGCAATGTTGCGGCCTACACCGCCATAGGAAACGGATATCATCCCGGGATTGGAATCAAACGAACGCAGCGGGCCAATGCTTGATCCACAGATATCAATATTGGCTCCGCCAATCACACAAATGCAGCTCATTGGGGATCCTCCTGATCGCATCCTTACATCCTGATATTTTAGCATAGGTGCCGCCGGGGCACATCTCTTTTCATTTTGGCCAGCAATGTTACAATATTCGTATTGTAACGGAGGTAAGTGATCATGCAGATATATGAATCCGCAGAAGACTACCTGGAAGCGATTTTAATGCTGCAGGAAAGAAATGGCAGCGTTCATTCCGTCGATATCGCACAGGAGCTCGGCTATTCCAAGGCAAGCATCAGTGTTGCGATGAAAAAGCTGAGAGAAAACGGCTACATTGAAATGGCCAAAGATGGTGAAATCACGCTGCTTCCCCCGGGCAGAAAAATCGCTGAGCATATTTATGAGCGTCATAAGCTCTTCACAGAGTATTTTGTTTCCCTCGGTGTTGATCCTGAGACAGCCCGTAAGGATGCCTGCCGCATTGAGCATGATATCAGTGATATCACTTTTGAAAAGGTAAAGCAGCAGATCCAGGCAGACATGCAGAATAAAAAAGAAGCATAATACGCAATAATCCAAACCATTCGCAGAACAAGAGGCAGATCATACAATGACGATCTGCCTCTTGTTTTCTGTCTGAACAAATGATAACTGCAAAGCTTTGTTACAGCTGCATATGCGCTGGAATCATGACCAGGTCAATGTCCCTGCCATCTTCTACCAGCAGGCAAGAAACCTTCATGCCGGAGCGAAGCCCGTTTCCGCATACACCAGATGCAATCTTTCCTTTCAGCATTCTGCCATCAAATTCTTCACCTAGAAAAGGAATTCTTTTCAGGCTGTCAGGATGAAGTACATGCAGGATATCCGGATACTTTGCATCACGCAGCGGATCAAGCATATGACAGCGGCGGATACGCTGGCGTCTGTCCTCAATCCGAAAGCGCACATCAATTCCTGCAGCCTGTACGCAGAATTCTTCCGGCACTTTCCCCTGATAAATTTCTGCTCTGGCACCTGTCAGATGACCCGCAGAATACTGCATGACAGCACATGGAACGATGCCGGTATCTATCCGCACGCCCATATGAAAGAACAGTATTTCCCCCATACTGCCCTGACGGCAATAACAAATCCACTGCCCCTGTAACTTTTCTCCGATCTGCTTCTGATCCTCCGCATATACGGACACAAAATGTCCGCACAGGCGTCGGCATCCTCCCATTTCCTCTATGATCATGGTATTTCCCCCACTCACATAGTATGGAATCATCATGCCACAGAAAATATGTCAGATTGGAGTAATGTCACATTTTAGGACATTTATGCTATTTTGTCGCAAGAAATTCTTTTAATTCAGCAAGATGGCGGACTGCTTCCTGTCTGCCAGTCTGATAGATTTCTTCCATCTTTTCCGGATCATGTTCCGTCTTACCGATTTCCAGAGGAAGCTGCGGTTGAATAACAAAGGCCCTGCCTTCCCGCTGGGCACGGTGTACCTGCTGCAATTCTTCATTATAAGCTTCATGCCTGTGTGCAAGCAGATCCAGCACAGCCGGATACTGATGCAGAAGCGGTCTCATCAGAGCCATACCCTTCTGTGGATGCTTGATATAGCCGGCAGGCTGGGTCAGGACGACAACATTGCGGTCATAGCCAATGCTTTCAAAAAATGCCAGGGGAATCGAATCTGAAAGACCGCCATCCAGCAGTTTCTGGCCATGAATAATCACAGGTCTTGCCGCAACAGGCATGGATGCGGATGCCCGCACCCATTCCAGTCCTTCCTCATCCATCGTTTTAATCTCATGATAAACTGGCTTCCCTGTTTCAATATCCGTCGCCACAACCCAGAAGGCACATGGATTATGAATATACGTATCGTTGTCCATCACATCCAGTTCATCCGGCAGGCGGTGATAGCAGAACTCTGCATTGTATAAATTGCCGGTTGTTAGCAGTGAATGCAGGCTGCAGTAATTTTTTTCATGCGCAAACCGTTTGTTATAGCGGATTACACGCCCGATCTGTTTGGACTTATAGTTGCATCCAAAGGCTGCACCTGCCGAAACGCCAATGACACCATCAAAAACAATCTCATTTTCCATCAATACATCGATCACACCTGCTGTAAACATGCCGCGCATTGCGCCGCCCTCTAAAACCAGACCTTTTTTCATTGCGCTCCATCCTGAGAAAACGAAATTTCCAGCACACCGGTATCCGGATCTGTACTGTACCGGCACGACACTCTGCCTGAAAACCATCCGGCCATAATTGTCTGCATGTATGGCACATCGCCGGAAAACAGATCATCAAATGCCTGCTGGCAGACATCCAATGAAAACTGCAGTGCCAGATCATACTGTCCGGCTGTGAACCGGTTCATGAAATACTGATAGACGCTCATGCGGTCATAGCTTGTAAAATAGCTGCCATCCCGGACATAGTAATCCAAAGACCAGTCAGTGCAGGATGGATATTGAAATACATCGGATACATAGTTGTCAGAATCGGGATCACCAGCCCCGTCATCAATCGTATGTGTCCTGAGCATCAGCTCATCCGGTACACAGAAATAGCGGTATGTCAGTGCCTGGCCGGAATCATCCTCCTGATACAAAGGATCGCCCCAGGTAACATCCACCCAGTAGGTACTGCCATTGATCGTAACAAGATTCCATGCATGGCGCTCATTATTGGCTGTTCCCTCCACAACGACACAGGGAATACCCGCCATGTCACAAAGATATTTGAATGCACGGGCATAGCCATTGCACACGGAAACATGATCCAGAAAGACACTGCGGATATCCTGATCGTATGTGCTTCTGCCATAGTCGGTATTCTGGATAATCCATTCATAAAAGTACTGCATGGTACTCACCGGATCATCAGGATCTGGATTGCTGGAAATCACCTGGGAAGCGGCCTGCTGCACCTGCAACATCTGGTCACTGGCATCACCCCCTGCCTGCCAGCTGACCTGCGTGATCAGGCTGCCGCCCTGATAGCCTGTCCAGCTCCAGCTGCTGGTACCCGGCACCTCAGGATGATCGCGGGAAAAGGCTGTCATAGCACACAGAAAATCTGACTGTGATGCAGGTTGATCAAAAGTCACAGAGTGCTGACCGCTGTCTGCAGCAGCAAGCAGCTGTGTATAAAGCGATTGGGCATTCTGATTTAACTGGTCATAGTAAAAGCCGGATGTGTCTGTTTCCGCCTGGACGGATGGTGAAACAGCAGCAGATGCAGAAGCACTTGAAGCAGCAGTTGGAAGCGAAAATGGTGCCACGGTGCAGCCGCACAGCAGCAGTGTCCCTGCCCAAAGAATCTTTGTCAGCCTGTTTGTCATATGTGGCATTTTAGCATGTTTGCTAATAGATGTGAAAAGCACCGCACATTCTGTGCACAGCTTGCCAAACATCAGGTTTCCATCTACCATTTAAGCAGTTATTAAAGTGAGGTGAAGATATCATGAATGATGATCTGAATTATATAACACAGCAGCTTTGTGCGCTGACATCCATTCCTTCCCCCAGCGGCTTTACCGCCCGGGCAGCGGAATATGTACGCAAGACACTTGCAGAAATGGGATATATGCCGATCATTACCCGCAAGGGCAATGTGGAATGTGTGCTTGGCGGTGAAAACAATCCGCTGGTTCTGGCTGCCCACGTTGATACGCTTGGTGCCATGGTTCGCGCCATCAAAGACAATGGCAGACTGCGTCCAACAGCAATCGGCGGCCATCAGTGGCGTACTGCCGATGGTGATAACTGCATGGTCTTCACCCGCAGCGGCAGAATGTATACCGGTGTTGTGCTTAACAAAGAGCCAAGTGTGCATGTCCGCGAAAAAGAACTGGAAGATACGGAAGAAAACATGGAAGTCCTGTTGGATGAGAATGTGTCTTCCCATCAGGAAGTTGAGGCACTCGGTGTGGAAACCGGCGATATCATTGCCATGGAGCCAAGAACTGTCATCACTGACAGCGGCTATATCAAATCACGTTTCCTGGATGATAAGCTTTCTGCTTCCATTCTGCTGGGCATTGCCAGATGGGTGAAGAATGAAAAGATCAGTCTGCCAAGAAAGGTCACACTTCTGTTTACGGTCTATGAGGAAGTAGGCTTTGGTGGATCCTGTGTGCCGATTGATACGGAAGACATGATTTCTGTTGACATGGGATGTGTCGGCAGTGATCTTGGCTGCAATGAGCACATGGTTTCCATCTGTGCCAAGGATTCCGGCGGTCCCTATAACTACGATATGATCACGGAACTTTCCCTCATCTGCAAAGCTGAAGGTCTGCCCTATGCCATCGATGTCTATCCCCGCTATGGCAGCGACGTGGAAACAACCATGCGGGCTGGCTATGATATCCGCCACGGCCTGATCGGTCCGGGTGTTTATGCTTCCCATAACTATGAGCGCGCCCACCTGGATGGCGTGCAGGCTGCCTATACCCTGCTGCAGAAATACATTGCCCGCTAAGTCATATGAAAAACAAAGAAACTGGCGATCCCCAGAAAATCACAAGTTATTTTCTGAATCAGAAAACGCGTCTGCTTATCATCACTATCACAGGTCTGATCTATAACATCGGCCTTCTCGCCGGCCCGTATTATGAAGGCCAGCTTGCCCAGACACTGCTGGAAATCCTGAATGGCTCACGGACGTGGGCAGCCATGGTTTCCCTTGCCATTACGTATCTGCTGGTTACGTCAGCCGTACAGATTTCACGTTTCTTCAAACGGCTGTATGTACGTAAATTTGCCAATTCCATCAACCGGCAGATGAAGCATATTCTCTATGCCAATCTGCTGAAAACGCCAAAGGCAAAAGCCGGTCAGGAGGACAGCGGCGGCATGATTACCCGGGCGGTATCCGATGTGGATGCCTGTGCCGAAGGCATGCGCAAATTCACCACGGAAGTCTTTGATACCGGCGTTGCCTTGATCAGCTATGTTGTCATGCTTGCTGTATACCGCTGGCAGCTTGCCCTTCTGTGTCTGATCACACCGCCAGTTTCCTATTTTCTGGCCCAGAAGATGAAAACAGTTGTGCAGAAATGGAACAGTACTGCCCGCCGGAGTGCAGACCAGCTGTCTGCGGCAACGATGGACCGTTCTGTCAATGCGCTGACCTATCGTCTCAGCGGTCAGGAAAACAACATGGCGCGCAGATACGAAAGCAGTCTGCAGGCATATGAAGCAGCCAATACAAAGGCAGATGTCCTTGTCAATGCCCTGCCGCCGCTGTACCAGTGCATTACGACAGTTTCCGTCCTGTTTATTCTCTTTGACGGGGCAAAACTGATTCATACCGGCATCTGGGATATCGCCGCCTTTACAACATTCCTATCCTGCTATACCAAGATGGCTGTCAAATCTTCCCATGCCGCAGCTCTGTTCAACAGTGTACAGAAAGCACAGGTTTCCTGGCACCGGATCAAGCCGCTGCTGAAAAAGGCAGATACTGAGCCGGCAGAAACGGCAGCCTGCCAGCCGGTTGTCATGGACAGCCTGTCCTTTGCCTATCCTGGAGCTCCCATCCTGCTGGATGATGTCAACCTGCAGGCTAAGCCAGGAGAAATGATTGGTATCACCGGACAGATTGCCTCAGGAAAATCAACTTTCGGCCGTCTATTCCTCAATGAATATCCTTACCAGGGATCTTTGAAGTATGGCAGTCAGGAACTGCGTGATATGCCGTTGGAACAGCTGCATTCCATCAGTGGTTATCTGGGCCATGATCCGGAACTGTTTTCTGCATCCATTGCCGATAATATCCAGATGGGCAGTACAGATATTGATGTCATGAAATATCTGCGGCTTGTCTGTCTGGATCAGGAAGTGCTGGCAATGCCGGATGGGATTGATACATTGATTGGCAGCAGCGGCACCCGTCTTTCCGGCGGTCAGGCACAGCGTCTTGGGCTGGCAAGAACCCTTGCCCATCCAAGACCATTGCTGATTCTGGATGATCCCTTCTCTGCTCTTGACCGCAAAACAGAGCAGGAAATCTTTACCAACCTGCAGACCTTCCGTTTTCAGCGCATCATCTTTCTAATCAGCCACCGCCTGTATGTTTTCCCAAAGCTGGATCAGGTGATCTGGCTGGCTGATGGCCATGTGCAGGCTTCAACGCATGAAGATCTGATGCAGCAGAATCCAGAATACCGTCACCTGTATGAAGCACAGACAGGAGGTACAGAGCATGAAGAAAAATAAAACGGTTGCCAGTCTGATCCGGCAGGCTATTGTTCAGCATATTCTGCTGACCATTGCCGTATGTCTGATTGTCGTTGGTGCCATTGTAACTTCACTGATTCCGCCATTGATCCTGCAGCGCATCATTGATGGTTTAAGCACAAGAGCTTCGGTTTCACCAATGCTGTTTACCAGCTACTTTGCCACCTTGATTCTTTCTTCTCTGCTGGCCAGCGGCCAGGAAGCGATTCTGGTAGTCTTTGGTCAGAAGATGACCCATGCCATGCGTTCTGCACTGAGTGAAAAGATGGAACACCTGCCGGCTGACTTCTTTACCAGAACACAGCCGGGCGCCATTGTATCCCGCTTCATTTATGATGTGGATACAATTGAGGAACTGTTCACGGAAGGTATTATTTCCATGTTTGCGGACTGCTGCCGGATGGTTTCCATCTTTGTCATCCTGTTTATGAAGAACAAGGGTCTGGCCATTGTCCTGCTGTGTGTCCTGCCGTTAGTTGCCCTGTATACACGCCATGTGCAGAAGGCTACGCTGGAAGCACAGCTTGATAACCGCAAGGCGGTTGCCAGTGTGAGCAGTGCCATTCCGGAAACCCTGCATAACATCCGCACCATCCACACCCTGCAGGCAGAGTCTTTCATGGCAGAGCGCTATGATGAAAGCCTGGATGACAGTTTCCGTGCCATTGAAAAGACCAATTTCTTTGATGCCGTCTATTCCCCTGCCATTCTCATTACCAACGCTGCTGTTACAACACTGGTGTATATCCTGAGTGCCTCCGGCAGTCCCATCGTGCTATCATTCTTTGGTATGACACCGGGTACTTCCGTCGCCATCATCAACTACATTTCCCAGATCTTTTCACCAATTGAAAGCATCGGCATGGAAATCCAGACCGTGCAGTCAGCTTCTGCCGGTATTCACCGGATCAATGAATTCCTGGGGCAGCCAGAGCGCACCATTCCGGATCTGTCCTTTACAAAACAGGAAGTTCCGGCTGTTTCTCTGTCACATGTCAGCTTTGCCTATGATGCTTCCCATCCAGTTCTGCAGGATTTATCCTTCACGATCAAAGAGGGTGAACATGTTACGATAGCCGGCAGAACAGGGGCAGGCAAAAGTACACTGTTCAAGCTGATCCTTGGCCTGTATCATCCGGATGAAGGTTCCATTTCGATCTTTGGCTGTGATGCCGCAAAGATCAAAGACACAGATAAGCGCAGCCTGTTTGGCTACGTGGAACAGACATTCCGGCCTGTAGAAGGAACCATCAAGGATCAACTGACACTGCATGATGCTTCTGTCTCAGATGATGAAATCATGGCTGCCCTGAAAACCGTCGGCCTTGACAAGACCATCGCTTCAATTCCGGATGGTCTTGACACACCATATTCAGAAAGTCTGTTTTCGCAGGGACAGAAACAATTGCTTTCCATTGCCCGTTCCATCATCAAGAATCCTTCGATCCTGCTGCTAGATGAAATCACGGCAAACCTGGATGCTGAAACAGAGCGTACCGTACTTGATACACTGATTCAGGTTTCGAAAAACCGCACCGTTGTTTCGATCTCTCACCGTCTGTATGAAGCAGGCGGAGGCCGCATGATTACCATCGGCACACAAAAAGCCTGAAACCAGAATTCCGATCTCAGGCCAGTACTTCTTCCACTAATTGTTTCGTAAACACAATCTGCTTTTGATGTCCGGTTTCAATCCGGAACAAGGCATTGGCACAAAGATGCTCTGCTGCCTGTTCCAGATCTCTGACACCGGGCATTTTTTCATATTTGTGGACGATGGCATCCACTGCCTCCTGCGTAATGACAACTTCTTCCTGATGCATGCCCATGCGTTTGAGCACCCTTGGCAGCGCATAATCCGTAAAGATGATCTTCTTTTCATCAGTTGTATAATCCGGGATTTCAATCAGGGCAAACCGGGTTAACAAGGGATCGGAAATTCTTGTTTTGTCATTTGCCGTTGCAATCGGATAGACACCGGATGTCGGCACGCGGCATTCGATGTAATTGTCCATAAAGCCAAGATTATCCAGCAGTGTCAAAAGTGCGTCGGCAGGATTGGATCCGTTTTTGCCCTGATCAGCCTTATCAAGCTCATTGATGATGAAGACAAGGCTGCTGGATCCAGCCTTCTCAAAAGCTTCCATGATGCGGCCTGGCTTGGCATTGGAATACACCCGCGGCGTTCCCGTCAAAGCTTCCACATCGTGAATGGCACTCATATCCAGAGATGTCCATGGCAGGCCCAGAATACGGGCAACCGCATAGGCAATCTGCGACTTGCCGGTACCTGCCGGCCCGCATAGCAGCAGGCCATAGGCAGGCAGTGTATGAGTACGGTTGATCTGAATGATTGTCTCCATCACCCTCTGCTTGACGGTATCCAGGCCATACAGTTCTTCATCCAGAATACGGCGTGCTGCCACAGGATCAATCGGATCAAACTTTCTTCCCTTCCACTGAATGTTCAGCATCAGTCCGAGGGCTCTCTGGGCATGGCGCTTTTCTTCCTGCGGCACCGTATCCGTCTTGATCAACGCCACATTGCGGTGTGCCCAGCTGCGGATGCCGGCAGGCAGTGTACTCTCAGCACAGTCAAGAAAGTCAAGAATCGCCGGCATATCAGAAAGCACCATTGCAGGCTGTTCTTCTTCCTGATCCTGCTCAGTTTCATAATCGCATGTATACAGCCTCTGCAGAACAAGCTGCAGGAAGCTGTCATTGGCAGACTGCAGTGTCTGGTTTTCATTGGGATCCCAGGCATGCAGAGAAAGAACCTGCAGACAGCCGTCTTTCACAATACCTTTCAACTGGCAGTACAGATGACTGCGCACCAGGTAGGAAAGCACCTTTACAAAACGGCTGTCAATGGCCGCAATGTCTTCCTGTGCACTGCCATCACAGTCAGAAAAAACATAGCAATTCTCATCCATACACAGAAAGACACCATGCAGCAGATCCCTGTCTGCTTTCACCCTCATCAAAGGATGCATTACATCCGGCTGTTTTCCTGAAGATGGAAATGTCTGCAACTTTGCATGGATTTCCTCACTTTTCTCCGTCTCGTTCTTCTCTGGTTCCGCCTGTGTTTTTTCCTGGCCTGCCACAATCATATCCAGATTCCGATAAGCATCAATCACGGCATCCAGTTCCTCTTCACTCAGCTTTCCACCGCGGTCTCTTGCCGTCTGTACATAAAAAGCTTCGATATCCGCAATATCACTCTGAGAAAGACGCTCAGAATAATGGAGCTGGCGCTGGGAAAGGATTTCTTTCAATGTCTGCATATATTTACCTTCTGCCAATATGATACTTGATTTCATGCACTCTGTCATGACGCCCACTGAAAAAGCTGCCCGCAGGCAGCTTCCTCACAGCAAATGCTCAGATTGTTAATGTTGGTGCAGCATATACTCTGGCCAGCAGTTCCTGGTTCAAAGCATACAGCCCCTTCGGATCTGATCCAAACAGCTGATACTTCTTGATCAGATCATCCGCATTCTTCTCTTCTTCACCCTGTTCCTTGACAAACCAGTCATAGAACTGCATCGTACGGTAATCATGCACATCATTGGCAGCACCATAGATCGTATTGATCAAACTGGTGACATACTGCTCATGGGCAAGGCCATACTTCAGCGGATCCATCGGTGTCTTGTAGGTATACGCCGGTGCATCCACTGCTGTCAGGGTCACATGCTCGCCATTGTTAATCAGGTACTGCCGCATTAACATGGCATGATCACGCTCTTCCTGTGCCTGCACATCATAATAATGGGCAAAGCCATCCAGGCCGAGATCCTGATAATAGTCCGCAAAATCAAGATAGAGATACGCAGAATAGAATTCTTTGTTGACCTGTGTATTGATGAGTTCTTTTACTTTTGGATCAAGCATTGTTTTGCCTCCTGTCATCTATAGCATAGGCCGTGCATATGCGAAAATCAAATCACAAAACAAGCGAAGCGTTTACAGTTCCTGCCTTGCAGGAAGATGCCGATAATGTCAGTTTTGTGCCAGGTGCAGCCTTGACAACCCAGACAGCTTTCTTCTTCGCTTTGCCATTGGCAAATGTGGTCAGATTGCCATACATCGAACTCGTATTGGTATTGGCATATCCTTCCAGATGACCAAGATCAATCTTCTCTTTGCCGCCCAGAATTTCACCGCCGGTAAGCACAGCCTCCACCGGCTTTGCCGTCTTCATCAATAGCGCACTTTCAGTAAGGTTGGTAGGCAGGTAGCCATGATTGCCGATGACAGCACTCACTTCATAGACCCCTTCTGCTTTCTTTTGAGCCGTGAAGGAATCAATGGCAAGATGTGGCATTGCCTGCATGAAGCGCAGATTGAAGCTTGTATCATGCTCACACTCACTCAAAAGGAACTTTTCCGGTGGATTCTGAATGGTGAATTTGGTATTGAAGCCGCCGATCTCAACTTTGCCAAAGACCGGATGGTCAAAGGGCTGCCAGTCTTTATAGTACTGCGGTGCATTTTCCTTTACCCACTTCATAATGGCCACAAACCGCTCCAGGCGATTCGCCTCACCTTCATCCTTGCGGCTTCCCCAGTTCATCGGCACACCTGCCTTTGTGGAGACATCCCAGAATTCCATCGTATAGGCCGGAATACCCTGAGACTGATAGAACCAGTCATCCAGGGCACCGGAATCATAATTCACCTGATCATCCATGAAGGAATCAAAGATATTCATCGGTACATAGCCAAGCTCTTCTTTGCCCATGTCAGCAATGGCATGCATTGCTTTCATGTCCTGCTTCGGTGCATCTTTTTCCGGCTTTGTTCCAGGCGGAATCAGAACCAGGCCGCCGGAAGTATGGCCGATGGCAGCACCACCGATATTGTTATGGGCCAGCACAAAGTCAACAATTGTCTTGCATTCCGGATTGCTCAACGGATACTTTCCGGCACCGCCCTGTCTTGCATCGGGGAACCAGCCAAACGGGAAGTTACGGTTGAAGTCCAGACCCCAGTCAGGTTTCTTCTGTTTCAGATTATCTCCAGCAGGTTCTTCCAGCACACCTTCCGGGTAAAGATCATAGAACTCACCAACAGCATCTGAAGGTGAGCGCAGGGCAACGCCTGCCGCCGATGAAGGATCTTTCTTCCATGCCCCGTACGCAGATGGAATCAGCATCATCCGAATGACACCATCACCATCCAGATCCTCCGGTTTGATACCGCCCTTTTCCGGTAAATAGGCACGGTCAACCGAACGCAGGTTGTAGGGAGAAGTCAGATACTTCTCAGCACCATCCGGTGTGACTCTGGGAATGACATAGATGGTCATGGTATCCAGGATACGGTGCATATTCAAATCTGTTTCATAGTTGGTCAGCAGTGAATCAATGGTATGCATGGCACACATGCTGGAAGTAACTTCACCGGCATGGATATTGCCATCCAGATACCAGCCCGGCTTGCTCAAAGCATCGCCGGTATCCTTGTTGGTCAAAGTCACAACATACTGATTGCGTCCTTCCGGGGTAACCATGTTCACATCCAGGCTGCAAAGGCTTGGGAACGTTTTGGCAAAGTACTGCAGATTGCTCTGCAGCTCTTCATACTTGTAATAATGATCGTAGGAAAATGTTGTTTTCATCAGATTCCTTTCTAGAGCACTTCCGACAGGAAGGCTTTTGTTCTTTCATTCTGCGGATGATCAAACAGCTGCTCCGGTGTTCCTTCTTCGGCAACAACACCACCATCAATGAACAAGACACGGTCACTGACTTCTCTGGCAAAGCCCATTTCGTGAGTCACAATGACACAGGTCATGCCGCTTTCGGCAAGGTTCTGAATGACCTTCAGCACACCTTTGACCATTTCCGGATCAAGCGCACTGGTGGGCTCATCAAACAGCATCACATCCGGATGCATTGCCATGGCACGCACAATTGCCAGACGCTGTTTCTGGCCGCCGGATAACTTACGCGGATAGACATTGGCCTTATCTTCCAGGCCGACTGTCTTCAGCAGTTCCATTGCCTCTTTCTCGGCATCTTCTTTCTTTACATGCTTTTCCAGCTTCGGGGTAATGGTGATGTTGTCCAGAACCGTCAGGTTGGGAAAGACATTGAACTGCTGGAACACCATGCCGATCTTCTGACGGTGTTCATTCAGATTGGTGCTTTTGGGATCCAGTTCATGGCCTTCAAACAGCACCTTGCCGGAAGTTGGCTCTTCCAGCATGTTCAGGCAGCGCAGAAACGTACTCTTGCCGCCGCCGGAAGGTCCGATGATCGTCACCACTTCACCTTTGTGAATCTTCTCTGAGATGCCTTTGAGCACCTGCAGGGATCCGAAATTTTTATGCAGGTCGACTGTTTCAATCAACACATCATTCTTCTCAGTCACTGACACTCAACCTCTTTTCCATCTTTCTGACAACCCAGGAAAGGGACAATGTTACAAGCAGATAAATACCGGCGATGATGAACAGCGGCTGCCAGATAAGATACTTGTTGGCAAGCAGCGTCTGGGTATACATCAGTTCATACAGCATGAACGTACCGGCAAGGGATGTTTCCTTGATCATGGAAATATATTCATTGCCAAGTGCGGGCAGGATATTCTTGATTGCCTGTGGCAGGATGATGTAGCGCATGCAGTGGCTGGATGTCATGCCAAGCGATCTGGCTGCTTCTGTCTGTCCTTTATCCACTGACATGATGCCGCTTCTGAAGATTTCAGAAACATACGCACTGGAGTTCAGTGTCAATGCCAGCAGCACAAAGTAAACCTTGTCAATACTGTTCAATGCCGGAAATGCCATCGGCAGAAAATAGTAGGAAATATACATCTGCACAAGCAGCGGTGTTCCTCTGAGCACGTTGACATAGACTGCCGCAATCGCAGACAGCACCTTGTTTTTGGACAGATGGGCCATGGCAATCAATGTACCCAGAATCGATCCAAAGAAGACGGCGATGAAGGCATATTCCAATGTCCCGCCAAGACCTCTGAGAAATATCGGCCAGTATTTCAGAAAAACTTCAATAATTCCTTCTCCCATGCAGACTCATTTCCTTCCTAACAGTTTATTTATTCAGCTTTTGCAGCTTCCTTGGCTTCGGAATACCAGGTCTCGTAGTAGCCTTTTTCACTGACGAAATCGATAATCTGATTCATGACATCAATCATGGAAGTTTCGCCCTTCTTGGCCGCCAGAACATTGCCCTGGTAATCACCATACGGGGTAAGATCAAACATCACACCTGTCAGAACAAACTGACCATCAGACTGTTCCACATAGTTTTCTGCTGTTGATTCATCCAATGCAACAGCATCACACTTTCCGGAAGACAGACCAAGAATTGCCTGATCCAGTGTCTTGACAGCTTCGTACTTAGTCGTGCCGTCCTTATCCAGGGACAGAATTTCATCCTGTACATACATTTCCTGCAGGGAGGTAGCCTGAGCCATGATGGTCGATCCTACAAAATCCTGCAGCGAATTGTATTTGCCTTCATTGGCTTTGGTTGTGATCAATGTATGTCCGGCATCAGAATTCGGATCCCCAATGTAACCCTTGGAAAGCTCATAGCTTTCAGCTCTATCCTTCTTCCAGCCATAGCCACTCATGGCAAGATCTGTCTTGCCGGTATCTACAGCCACCAGCGTTCCATTGAAATCCATGGTTTCAATATCAAGACTGACACCCAGACAGTCCGCAATATATTTGGCAAACATCATCTCTGAACCATATACCTTACCGGAATCATCCACCCATTCATTCGGCGGATAGTCAGGCGATGTCGCAACTTTCAGCGTGCCGCTGTCCAATACATCCTTTAATACACCAGAGGCATTGCTGAGATCCAGATCCGGTTTTTCCAGATCGGATGTATCAAGCAGATAATCATATTTACCATTTGATGAACTTGCGGCAGAGCCAGAAGCAGATGCTGAAGAATTAGAACCACATGCGGCAAGGGTGCAGGCAAGCAGTCCGGACAAAGCTGTTTTGACAATTTTCGATGTTTTCATTTTCTTTTCCTCCCATTTGATTTGTTGTCATCACTGAATGTTCATACACACTGATGAATCTTCGTCGCTCTGTCATATGCTCACCTCCCCTTAAACAAAAAAGCCGTCTTCTGGAAATATTCCAGAGACGGCTTGATATCCGCGGTACCACACTGGTTGCCAGCAAACGCTGACCACTCTTCTCCTTAACGCAGATTCACGTTTCTTCCTATTGACTTCAGAAGAACTTCTCCCGGATGCGCTTCACTGTCCCTTCTCTTACCGGACTTCCACTCTGTTCCGGCTCGCTTCAAGATATCTGGCAGCTACTCTTCCGTTCCTTGAATGTACTGAAAGTATAGTTTTCAGCTTGCTGTAAGTCAATCATTATTTTCATGAAAATAATTCATTTGTTTTCATCATCTGGCCTTGGCCGTTCCAGATCACTGCCCTGACCGACTTTTTCACGCACAAGATAGATCGGACGGTTCTTGACTTCCAGATAGGTTTTGGACAGATACTGCCCGATGATGCCGATACATAACAGCTGAATGCCGCCGATCAGCAGAATGATACAGACAAGACTTGGCCAGCCCGGAGTAGGATCGCCGAAAATCAGTTTGCGGACAATGATGAAGATAATCATCAGAATTGCCAGTATGCAGAAAAAGATGCCAAAGAAGCTTGCGACGGCAAGCGGAACCGTTGAATATGCAGCAATGCCATCCAGGGCATAGCGGAACAAAGAGAAGAAAGACCACTTCGTTCTGCCGTATTTTCTTTCTACATTGTCATAGGAAATCCACTTGGTCTGGTAACCAACCCAGGAAAACAAACCTTTGGAAAAGCGGTTGTATTCAGTTACCTGCAGGATGGCATCCACGACCTGCCTTGTCATCAGACGGTAATCCCGGGAACCATCCACGATCTTTGTGGAAGAGAACCGATTGATCAGGGCATAGAAACGTCTGGCAAACCAGGAACGCATCTTCGGCTCGCCCTTTCTGGTTGCTCTTCTTGTTGCGACCTGATCATATCCCTGATCAAGATAGCCAAACATTTCCGGCAGTAACGACGGCGGATCCTGCAGATCGGCATCCATCACTGCCACGTAGTCACCTTTTGCAGCCTGCAGGCCGGCATACATCGCAGCCTCCTTGCCAAAGTTGCGGGAAAAGGAAATCAGCACAACCGAAGGATCCTTCTGATGCAGTGCCTTGACCTTTTCCACTGTATGATCATGCGATCCATCATCCACGAAAATGATTTCTTTCTGAATTTCATGAGACTGGAAAAAAGCATCATTCTTTGCCATCTCCGTATAAAAATAATCAATATTTTCTTCTTCATTAAAGCATGGCACAACCACCGACAGCAGCTTCATTCCAGATCTCCTTTTCAGCTTTACAACTATACTACACAGCGAAAAGTGATGCCATACAGTACCGCCAGCTGTTGTTTTCCATCATTTCTTCTTCCTGATAATGTGGAGTAAAGCATATATCCCGCAAAGAACAAATTTTCAAAATTGTTAAAGCAGCTTTGAAGCAGGATAAAAGTTCTTTTGAAAATTGTAATTAAACTTAAATTCCCGGGTATAAGTTGTAACTACAGCTTGTTTCACTCTTCCTTTGCAGGCACATACTTAGGAAGAAGACCATGCTCGGTCCGCTCGAGATGGATTGGCACTCTGATGCCGAACTTCTTGT
>NZ_JAZHUW010000035.1:0-22161 GCF_036453465.1 Lactimicrobium sp. | reverse complement strand
AAATATGCTAGCTACTGCTTTCGCTCTGGGTTATTCACCCTCGGCTGGTAGTTCACTTCGCTTGGCGACAAATACCCGCGGCCTGCCTCTATTGCAGGCTAGATGTGTGCCATGCCCGACACACTATGAAAAGCTGCCATGCATTCACGCAGCAGCTTTGGCTGATAATGATATATCTTTCAGGCATTGAAGCGGGCAATATCTGTCACCGTATAGCCGGCGGATTCCACAGCCTCCTTCAGGCTTGTGTCAGGAATATCATGCCTGGCAATAATAACGGTCTCTCCTTTGGTATGAGAGGAAGATACCTTTTTGACATCAAACCGCTTGCGGATGGCATCGGAAACGTGTGCCTCACACTGTCCGCACATCATGCCGTCAACCTGCAGAACGAGCTTGACCTGGCCATGGCCGTTGTAATCGGATGTGATCTTTTCATGCTTATGCGGATGGAAAAATCCAAACACCACTCTGATACCCCCTGCCATCAGGGCCAGAATCAGGATGATGACAATAATATCTGCTGTATTCAACGAAATATTTGTATGCATAGTGCCTCCTGTTAGATAGCACTAACTAATATAGCTTTATTCACACAGGATGTCAAAAAAAGCCGGCTTATGCCGGCAGATCTAACTCAGTTTTCCTGCAGTCTCTGTACCATCTTCCAGATGGCTTCTGCGGAGTTGAAGTTTTCCGGTGTCATCTCAGCCGCATCAACTTCAATGTCAAAGGCATCCTCCAGTTCAGAAACCAAAGAGATGATGGCAAAGGAATCCAGCAGATGGTTATCAATCAGCTTTGTTTCTTTTGTATAGTCAATACTGTCATCAATATCGTTGAGAATTTCCAATACACGATCCATGATTATTTCCTCCAGTTACTCTGCTATTGTAGCGCATCCATCGCCATTGAGCATCCATGTTTCACGTCTGCCTCTTGCCAGCTTTAATCCATTCTGATCTGCAAGCCAGACAACTGGCAGTTCATGTGACAAAAACAGGCTCATGCCTTCATAGAACGAATAGGCACCGGTATTTTCAAACACAAGAATATCGCCCTTATGCAGCTTGCTGTGCCTGAAACCGGATACCAGAATGTCATTGGTTGTACAGAGTGATCCACAGATGGCATAGGTCTCTTCCATACCTGATGGATACTTTGAAATGACATCGATGTCAGGAATATACATACCGCGCAGCTGGCCGTCATAGTGCAGCTGATGAATGCCGCCGTCACAGATGACATAATTGTCCCCATCGGTTGTCTTCAGATCATCAATGGCTGTGAAATAGCTGCCGCAGGAATAGGCAAGTGCTCTGCCCATCTCCACACTCTTATGACCCTGCCACTTCATACCGGCCAGCAGTGCCTTGAATTCGGCCAGACTTTCGGGTGTGGTGACGGTTTCTTTCTGGTCCACAAAATATGGCACACCAAAGCCAGTGCCATATTCCAGCATCTGCAGATGATATCCTGTCTCTGCTTCGACTGACAGCAGGAAAGCGTCGAGCATCGCAATTTCCTTGTAATGCTTCTTTAATGCCTTTTTCTGAGTGCCGGAAAAGAAATGAATACCAATGATTTCAAGATATGGGTACTTGTCACGATTGGCAATCAGGCTCTTTACGGTATCGGCATCCATGCCAAACTGAGAACCGCTGGAAAGTCTTGGCAGCACTTTGATGGTAATGCCAAGCTGCTCTGCACACTGGTTCAGAATTGCCATCTGATCCGGTGATTCTGCTGTATACAGCGCCTTCTCTTTGCCATACGATACCATCTCTCTGGTATCATCTTCCTTCTTCAACACACCTGAAATAAGCAGTTTTTCTTGTTTGATACCGAGCTGACGGCAGAGACAGAACTCACCAAACGAGCACACCTCAATGTGCTCCGCAATTTCAGCAGCTGCTTTGGTCAGGAAGGGATTGGCCTTCATGGAGAAAGTCAGACCGGTATCTGTACCAATACCATTATGCAGATAGGAAAACCGATTGCGGAAGACATCCAGGTCAAACACATAGGCAGGTGTGCCTTCCTTTTCCATTTCTTTCAGCCATTCCTTATTCATTGCACCACCTCCAGATTGGTCAGCTGTTTGCGGTCAATCTTGCCATTCTTGTTGAGAATAAACGATTTTACATGTACGAAACGGTTTGGCACCATGTACACAGGCAGCTTGTTCTTGAGGGCAATATGCAGATCACGCTTGTCAATGGTGCCAGTGTAATAGGCAATGATCAGGCTTCTTTCCTGATTGTAGGCACAGCAGCTGCGCTCCACGCCATCCATGCTGTCAATGCCGCGCTCCACTTCTTCCAGCTCAATGCGGTGGCCCATATGCTTGATCTGGAAATCACGCCGGCCGGCAAAATACATCTTTCCATCTTCACCAATCATGGCAAGATCACCAGTCAGATACGTACGCACGCCATCCCGCATCACAAAGTGAGCTTTGGTCTGCTCAGGATTGTGATAATACCCTAATGCAAGCGATTCACCGGAAACTGCAATCTCGCCTTCTGCGCCAATCTCATCGACCTGCTTTCCATCCTTGTCCAGCAGAATGACCTTACGGCCCGGGAACACCTTGCCAAGAGCGAGCTTTTCACCCTTTTGTACCACATGATCAATGACTTCATAGGTGCAGTTGCAGGTAATTTCACTCGGACCATACAGATTGACATACAGAGCATCAGGCAGATACTTCTGCCAGATCGCCAGCTGTCTTGCCGGCATCACTTCGCCAGAGAACATCACTCTATGAATCTCTGTGGGTACTTTATAGCTGAATCCCTTCAGACCGGAAATGATGCACAGGGCACTGACAGCCCAGGTCAGGCTTGTCACATGGTAATCGATCAGATAATCAATCAGACGTGCCGGTGTCGAGAAATATTCTCTTGGGATCAGAACCATTCTGGCACCGGTGGAAAGTGAGCTGTAAATATCCTTGGTAGAAACATCAAAGTCAAACGGTGCCTGGTTGCCAATAACATCGCTGTGTGCAAAGTGGAAGATTTCTGTAAAGTGGCCGATGAAATCCAGTACATCACCATGGGAAATCAGCACACACTTGGGTACGCCGGTAGAGCCGGATGTAAACAGGCCGTACAACGGTGTATCACGATTGATACCGGTTCTTTTTTCTCTCAGACGATACTTGTTTTCGGTTTCATCAAAAACATCTTCCAGCAGTAAGGTTCTGCCCTTCCAGCCGGTATTGTTCAATGTATCAAGCAGTGATTTCTGTACAATGACAGCAGCTGGTTCCAGAACACTCAGGATACTGGCAATACGGGCAGAAGGCTGTTCCGGGTTGATCGGCACATAGAAACCGCCGGCATAGGATGCACCAAACATTGCCGCCAGCATGGCACAGGATTTCTCGGCAAATACAGCAACCGGCATATTGGCTGTATCTGCACCTTCTCTGCACAATGCAGAGCCGATGCCTCTGGCATGGCTTTCCAGCTGATTCCATGTTAATGAAGAGGCAGGATCACATACAGCCGTTTCATCTCCGTATTTCGATACAGTTTCTTCCAGTAAATCAAGAATATTCTCAGGCATTGTTTCCCTCCTTGGCCTTCAGATACTTTGCGGCCAGATCATTCCATGTCACAGCCACATCATCATTGCGGTGATCCTGCAGATGGTAATGGTCCGCAAGATAGCTGCCAAGATATGCAGTTGTCTTTTCAGCACCAAAGAAGTTGAGATGATCGCCTTTATCACGGGTATCCACATCCCAGGAGATATCCAGCTCCTTCAGTTTTGTATTCAGATCAATGTATTCCAGATTCTCATCAGCAGCCAGCTCTTCCAAAGCATTATGCTTGGCTGTTGTATAGTTTTTCGGACTTGGTGCTGAGTACAGAATCAATGAAGCACCGTTTTCTTTGCACAGCTTTTCAATTGCATGCAGAGACTCGATATTAGCCTCCGGAATTTTCTTCACCTTCTGACTTTCATCCATATAGCTGCCGCCGTCATATGCTTTCACGCTGCGGTTGATGGAAAAGCCCATGAAGCTTTGTGAAGAGAATGGTGTAAACAATGTCTTCCAGAAGTTGTGGTAGCGCAGAATCGGAAACGTGTTGTAAATAGCCTCGGCAAGATCCGACTTCTGCTGTGTAAGAGAAGAAGATTTGACTTTGCGGAAAAAGCCGTTTGTTTCAAGCAGAATGACACTTGGTTTCTGTGTCTGAAAGACAAGCCACAGAACCTCGACAGTTTCCTGCAGTTTAGCCCCGGGCTGACCGCCGTCATAGCTTGTATAACCGTATTTCAGCCAGAGCTCCATCGGATTCATGGAACTATAGGAAAGGGAATCACCAACGGCAATGATATCCAGGGAATCTTTTTCCTGACTGGCAATGCCGCTGTAGACAGCATTTCTTCCTGAGACAAGGTTATGCTCGATCAGATAATTCGGGGTCAGAATCTTTCCAGGTACGATCAGCAGAGCCGCCAGGATGACAAAGAACAGAAGATTTCGCAATACTTTTTTCATCTTGTGTTCCTCCTTAGAATCCGGCATAGATCAGATCGACCGGATCATAGCCTGCTCCATAGGCACCAAGCAGAGCAATGGCAATGATCAGACTGTAATAGATGGCCCAGCGGCGCGGTGTAGACAGCTGGGGCACATTGGTGAGCAGATCCGGATTCTTCTCCATCTTCAGATCCACAATGGCAACGATGATGATACCGGCCAGAATGACTGCATAATCGCCAAGGTCCAGATTCAGATCCATGACATTGGTCAAGAAACCGGAGATAAACGGTGCTGTAAACAGTTCTTTCATCATGTGGCCAAACTGTGCCAGTGTACTGCAGCGGAACAGGGTTTCACCAAGACAGATGATAATCCATGTGCGCACCCGGCAGAACCAGACAAAGCCAGAAGAATTCTCTGACCAGTGCAGCTTTTCAAGCAGCTTGCCCTGCACTGGTTTGAGCATGACTTCTAACAGCAGGATGACAAAGTAGTAGACACCATACATGATGTAAGGCCACTCACCGCCATGCCACAGACCGTTCAGCAGCCATACTGGCAGTAAGGCAATGGCACTGGTCACGACATTGGTCAGATACTTTCCACAGTGTTTGCGGCCGAATCTGCCCCACTTCTTCATCAGTTTGGAAGTAGAAACCGGGAAGAAGATGTAGTTTTTGAACCAGGTGCCAAGGGAGATATGCCATCTGCGCCAGAATTCCGCGGCATTGCGGGCCAGAAACGGCTGGCGGAAGTTCTCCGGCAGTTTGACACCGAAAAGCTGTGCACTGCCAATGACAATATCAATGGTGCCGGAGAATTCCAGGTACAGCTGCACGGTGACAACAATAGCGGCAAAGATAATCATCATGCCGGTATATTCCGCATGTACGGAGAACAGTTCATTGACCAGCGTATTCATGCGGTCAGAAATGACCATACGCTTGAACAGTCCCCAGAGAATTCTGACACCGCCGGTGGTGATAGTCAGACCGGTGATAGGATTGCCGGCAAACAGTGTGTCTGCTTCATCTTCCCATCTGCCCATCGGGCCTTCCATGACCGTCGCAAAAAACATCAGATACAGCATGACCTTCAATGGATTGTGTTCTGCTTTTATTCTTCCCCAGTGCACATCCAGCAGATAGCTGATGGCCTGCAGGGAATAGAAGGAAATACCAATCGGGGCAAGCAGTTTGGGAATGGTGACATCATGATGTGTAATTGCCGCAAAGTTTGTTAGGACAAATGGTGTGTATTTCAGATATGCCAGGGCAGCCACAATCAGAAAACCTGCCGCAAAGCATACTCTGCCGGAAGCTTTCTTCATCTTTTTCCGGCTTTCACGGTCAACTGCCTTTTTCTGGAAATGTTCCATCCAAAGTCCAGCTGCCCAGCAGATCAATGCAGCAGCGATGCACCAGGCAATCAGCTCATGGCTGATCAGCCAGAAAAAGACGGCACTGCCGGCTAACAGCGTGAACCACCGGAACTTCTTCGGTGTCAGCTGATAGGCCAGCATCAGTGCCGGCAGGAAGTATATAAAGTAAACGTTAACGTTATATGACATGAACACCTCACACGCAACGACAGTTAGTATATCCCTGTCAAAGCAAGGTGTCATAAGAAATCAATAATCTTAAGGTTTTTTTAAGGTTACAGAAGACTGATTGTACGGATATCACGGATAGCAATCTTACTGCGGTCAGAAAACTCTATCATGCCATTGTCAATTCGGCGCACAGCACCTTCTTTTTCCTCATAATGGCCGCCGTCTTTCTTTTCATCTGCCACAAAATAACACACAGAAACATACGGGTGATCAAGCTGTACAATTTCCTGCAGTACAGCATTGATTTCCTCCTGCTCATCCGCACCAGGCAGATGCTTTTCATCCACCTGCCTGCCGGTTTCATTAATTGCTTCCTCATAGCCTGTCAAAGCAGAAAACGGTGCAAACTGTGCTGCTCTGGCCAGCCTGGCCATCTGCGGATGTTTCTTTGACACATGATGAGGCAGATTGAGAATGTCATCATAACGGTGAGGATCATTCTGATTCAAAGAAATCGGCCTCATGCCTTGTGCCCTCCAATCTGTGCATTGCGCTGCATGCCTGTTGCGCCCTCTTCTAAATCCATGCCTTTGACAACAGCATTCTTACCATATTTCTTCCGTACCTGCAGAATTGCCTGCTGCGCTTTGTGTTCTTTCTCCATAGCCTGCTTCAATGCCGCATCATCTGCCTCTTTAGATGGACTGCCAAACAGACTGGTCTGCTCATTCTTCACAACTTTGCCAGCTTTGCTTTCATCCACTGTATTCAGTGCAGTCAGATTCACCCTTCTTACCTTTAAGGAGGGATTGGTGATCTTTTCATACAGGCTGAAAAAAGCATTCCGCAGCATCGCAGCACTGTTGGTACGGTAGGCAAGCCGCACACTGCCATGAACAGAAGACGGCACTCTGCGGCCATACCAGTCTCTTGACACTTCACCATCAAAGTCCTCATCATGCAGAGAGGACGCATCATAGCCGATGCCAAGGAACAGCTCATAGGTCACCAGGTGTTTTTCTGTCAGGTCCAGAGCCAGGGAATCACTCATTTCCTTGACGATCAGGCCTGCTTTTTCATAGCTGTACGGCTCCATCAATACCTGCCCTGCGCCTAAGGAATTGGCAGAAGGTTCATAGCCCTTGATATCCGCCATCGTACAGGATTCATATCCCCAGGCATGATCAATCAGCAGTTCGGCATTGATGCCAAACAGGGAATACAGCAGATCTTCATTAAAGAATTCATCTTCTTTGCCAAGCGAGCATCTGGCTACATCGCCCATGGTGTACATGCCGTTGGCTTCCAGCTTCCTGGCAATGCCATGACCGACCCGCCAGAAATCGGTCAATGGCTTATGGGTCCACAGGGTTCTGCGAAAACTCATTTCATCAAGACAGGCAATCCGCACACCGTCTTTATCAGCAGGGATATGTTTGGCCACAATATCCATGGCACATTTGCATAAGAAAAGATTGGTGCCGATCCCGGCAGTTGCCGTAATGCCGGTTTCATTCAGTACATCATGAATCATCTTTACAGCAAGCTCTCTTGCACTCAGATGCATGGCTTCCATGTAATCTGTGACATCCATGAATACTTCATCAATGGAATACACATGGATATCATCCATGGAGATATATTTCAGATAGATATCATAAATCTTTGTGCTTGTCTCTATGTAATGGGCCATATGCGGCTTTGCGGCAATAAAGCCAAGCTTGAGATAGGGATCCTTCTGCAGCTCATACAGATCCGTCGATACACCATGAAACGGTGCACCATGGATCGCCATGCGCCGTCTGCGGTTGATATCATCTACGTCCTGCTTGACTTCATACAGGCGCGGCCTGCCAGGAATGCCAAAGCTTTTCAAGGCCGGTGATACGGCCAGACAGATTGTCTTGTCCGTGCGGGATACATCTGCCACCACCAGATTGGTGCGCAGCGGATCCAGCCCCCGTTTGCGGCATTCCACCGAGGCATAAAAGGATTTCAGATCAATGGCAATATAAACCCTGTCACTCATGAAAGCTGGTGCATCTTAGCTCCGCAGTGCGGGCATACATCATGTTCCGTGCTGCTGGTATAGCCGCATTCCGAGCAGTCACATTCCGGCAGATATTTGATGCCGCCGACATAGGTCGGATCCTTCACGGTATGGTGAATCCAGTGCGGCACACTCTTCTTCAACGCTTCATAGGCAGACTCATTCTTACCTACGCGCACACCCTTCTTCTTTAACTGCTGATTCTTCATATGCATATTCTCCCAGAAGACGGAAAAAGCACCAGACTGCTGTGCTTTCCATCTTTATTCTCGTATTTCACAGGCACCATTCTTTCTGGTGCTGCCCTTATTATAATCCTTTGCCATCGTTTCCCAAAGACAGATGAAAGGCATAAGAAAACAGAGGCTGGCATCTGCCATCTTCCTCTGTTCTCTGTTCAAAGCAAAACTGTGTATCTTCAGGCAATCGAAGCTGCGTAGATCTTATCAATGGCGTCCTTCAGGGTAGCATTGAACTGCTCATCGGTCTGATTCACACGCAGATCCTGGGCAAGGGCACGTGAGAAGGAAGCGATCAGGCCATGGTTGCGGGCCAGCTTCTCATTTGCCTCGGCCTGTGAATAGCCGCCGGACAGTGCCACAACTCTGACAACATGAGGATCTTTCATCAGATCACTGTAGAAATTATCAACACTCGGGATGGTCACCTTGAACATCAGCCTGCATTCCTTTGGCAGATCTTTCAAATGTTTCATGATCTCTGCCTTCATCAGTTCCTCTGCCTTTTCTTTCTCCGGGCAGTGGATATCTACTTCCGGCTCCAGAATCGGAACAAGTCCATGATGTCCAATCTGCATGCCGACTTCAAACTGCTGGTCAATGATATCCTTGATGCCTTTCGGATTAGCTTCATGAATCACAGAGCGCATCTTGGTGCCAAAGATATGATGCTTGACGGCAGAATCCAGCAGCTCTTCCAACTGCGGCATCGGCTTCATCAGCTGGACGCCATCCTTCTCCTCGGCAAGTCCCTTATCTACCTTGAGAATCGGCACGATATGCTTGCGCTCCCACAGATAATCCGCCGTTGGCAGACCATCAATGGTGCGGTTCATCGTATTCTCAAACAAAATTGCGGCCAGAATATGCTCACTTGTAAATGATGGTGAAGTAATGATTCTTGTTCTCATCTGATGTACGATATCAAACATTTCTTCATCATTATGCCAGGCAGAAGAATCGATACCATACGTCTTCAATGCTTTCGGCGTACTGCCGCCGCTCTGATCCAGTGCAGCAATAAATCCCTTTCCTGATTCCATACGTTTCAGCTGTTCTTCATTCATACGTCCTCTGACGCTCCTTTCTGATACATTCCATATCGTTTGAACAATACTGTTGGAAAGAAAACTCTTTCTCTATCTGCATTATGAATCATTTCCAAATCAATTTCATCTAATGTGTTCACATTCGAACATACAAAACCAGGATTTCGTATGATCGCAGAGCAAAACCTTATTCCACGGCAATCGCATTGCCATCACTCAGCAGCGTAAATGAGACAGGTTCAGGCAGCTTCTGCACATACTGCAGCTGTGCTGATGCACCAGAGCTTTTGGTAAAGGCAATTTCAAATTCAAAATCAGAAAGAATATCTTTCAACGTATTCTTCTGCTCTTCTGTTTCTGCCTTGATTGGTGTTGATGTCCGGTATCGGCTCAGACCCTGCAGATCATCAGAAACATACTCCTTCAGATCCAAATCCGGAATCTCTGAATTCTCATTGTCATCATCCAGATAGTCCTTGATCCGATCATAAAAATCAGATTCATTGACAACATACGGCTGCAGATCACTGTAATACAGATCTCTGACCAAGTACTGCTTGTTCTGATATTCTGGTTCTTATTTTTCATGACTAAGTATCAATTTTCTATTATTTCCTCTTTTTCAGCATTGGCACAAGGCTCATGATCACTGCTGCACCGGTCAGGAAAAGGCCAAGAACAGCCGGGCTCTTTGCGCCCAGGTGGTCCATCATGGCACCGGAATACATCAGGGCAATGGTGCCGGAGACGCCGGAATACATCGTATCGCACAGAGAATGTGCGGTTGTGCGCAGATCCGGCATGACGGATTCTTCTGTAATCTGCCGCTGTGTGACAAGCATCAGTCCATAGCTGAGATTGACAAAGCATGTGCTGAGAATGACCATTGCCGGATTGATGGCAAAGACAATCAGTAACATGCTTGCCAGAAGTGAAACACTCATCAGCACCAGCCGCAGATGGCTGTTGATCTTCTGCATGGGGCCAGCCATCATGATGCATAATGCCTGAATCATGACACCGATAAAAGAATCCAGTCCCAGGATGCCGACATCGCCGCCGACACTCTTCAGAATGACAATCTTGAGATTATTGATCGGGGAAACCGAAAGTCCGCACAGCAGGATAATTGCCAGCAGGAAGATGTAGGGTTGTATGTGCATTAGATCCTTCATGCCAGCCTGTTTCTTTTCAGATACTGTCTTGGGATATGGCATCTCCTTTGCACGGATGGCAAAGATCAAAATCAAAATGGCAAGAACACCCATGGCAATGGGCATAACATCATAGCCCTGTTTCTTTACCCAGATGCCCATGATTAACATGGCAAAGGCATAACATGCTGAACCGCAGGATCTTGCCCGGCCGTATTTGCCGCCATCATTCTGAAAACTTCGTAACATCCAGGCATCCAGGCTGGATCCTAAAGGCAGGCACAGAAAGCCAAACAGGATATAGAGAATGGCCGCCAAAACAAGATTTGTTTTTGCCAGGAAAAAGGAAAGGAAAGATACCAGTGCAGAAATGGCAAATACCGGCAGAAAAACCTTACGGTTGCTGGCAAGATGATCGCAGAGCCTTCCCAGCAGAAAACTGCCAAGAAAGCTGCCCAGCATATAGCCTGCCAGGGTAATGCTCAATGCGGTATTGGCCATGCCGCAGGATAAAAAATAGGCACCTGCCATGCCGGAAAAGCAGGCAAAAAATGCCCAGAAAAAACCATCCAGAAGACTGAAATGCAGCACACTCTGCCCTTGTTCATTTTGTTCCATAGCAATCTGATTCTCCCTTAGTAGTCAGGATTCATTGTATCAAAGCAGGAAGAGAATTACTGTGAACATTTATCAGGAAATCTTGAGAATGCAGCGGAATCCACGGGCCTGATAATAGGAATCTGCACCATTATAATAGATGAATACTCTGCCATAGCGTTTTTTGCCAAATAAGGCACCGCCTTTTTCACGAAGCTCTTCTGGTGTTAACAGCCAGGTGCTTGTCTTTTGATCAAAACTGGAAACTTCCTGCAGCTGGAAATATTCTTCTTCCGTTAATAGAGATAGTCCATGGCGCTGCGCCAGTGCCACTGCACTGTCACTCGGTGCATTCTTTTTCCTTGCAAGCCGTGCCTTTTCATCATAGCAAAGACTTCTTCTGCCACCTGGCACCTCTTCACTGCAGTCCACAAAGCCAATCACATTATCCGATAATCTGACCACATCCGGCATACCGCCAGACTCTTCCATCCAGTCCAGACTTTCTTTTGCCTCAGGATGATCTTTCAGCCATTTTTCAACCTGCTGCCAGGATACACCGGGATGTCTTTCCATGTTTGCTTCAAAACGCTCCCTCAGCCAATCCATAAAAGCTTCCTCCTGCTATCATCCTACAGCACTGCCAGGCCAAAACAAAGCCGGTTTTTATAAACCGGCCTTTTCTCTTACGGTGTGCCGCAGGGTAACAAATCCAGCTACCAGCAGCACTGCTGTTGCAATCTCTGGATACATATCTTTCTCCTTAGTTAGTCTTTTCTAACTATCGGAACTATAGCAGGTTTGTTTTTGAAATGCAATGGTCATGCATCACCTGCAATATTTTGTATAATGAATTCAAAGGGGATGTTTTTATGCATAAAACAAGAAGTATCGTACTGACAGGGCTGATGATTGCCATCGGCCTTGTGATTGTGACAGTATGCCGTTCATTGTTTGGCGTACCATTTATGATTATGTTTTCACCAATGCACTTTCCGGTCCTGATTGCCGGACTTGTTCTTGGTCCCTGGGAAGGTCTTGTATGTGGAATTGTCACGCCTGCCTTGTCCTATCTGATCAATGGTCTGCCTCAGATCGGACCACTGGCCATGATGGCCGAGCTTGGTGTGTATGGCCTTGTGACTGGCCTGATCATGAAAAAGGCAGATAAGCGGAAGATGTCTTCCATGTATCTTGCCCTGATTCCAGCCATGATCCTGGGCCGTATTGCCGGCGGTCTGATTACGGCACTGCTTGTTTCCAGCTATTCCTTCAATCTCTGGATCACAGCTTACTTTATCTCCACGGCACCGGCCATTGTCATTGACCTGATAGTCATTCCCTTTCTGGTCAAGGCACTGCAGAAAGCCCATCTTGCCTGATTTCTATTATTTTCCGGGTATGACCTGCACAGGCACATCATACCCTTTTTTCATGTAGACAAAGCTGTTTCCGCGGACTGCCTTTGCCAGCTTTTTTACAGTTGTGATCTTCTGCATCAGGGCTTCCACACTTGTGATCTGCGGTGTGATATCCACACCTGCAGCGGACAGCGAAGCCAAAAGAAACTGTTTCTGGCTGCCCTCACGGTCTTTGGCAATGATACAGCCACGCTGCTGATCTTCCCGGGAATACAGATGGATGGCATGCAGGCGGAATGCATGCAGAATCTCTGTTACGATTATCTCTGCTTTATCCTGATCTACAATTAACATCATGTCATCGCCGCCAATATGGCCGATGAATTCATTTGTGCAGGCACTTTGAATACAATCTGCCATCAGCTGGATCATTTTGTCGCCATTTTGAAAGCCATAGTTGTCATTGTATGCCTTGAAATTATCCAGATCGAAATATACAACTGCTTTGCTTTCATCATGAATGACACTTTCCAGCTGGGCATGAATGATATTGTTGCCGGGCAGACCGGTCAAAGGATTGGCACTGCGGGCCTGGCTGACCTGAATGGAGATTGTTGTCTCAAGAAGATCCTGCATGGTTACTATACCAAGATATCTGCCTTTGTTTGTAACAATGATGGCATCATAGACCGCTTCTTTTGGTCTTGCCAGTGCTCTTGCCGCAACTGTTTTAATGGATTCTTTGCAGTCCACAATCAAAGCATCTTTCTCTACCAGTCTGCCTGCTGTGCTGCGGCGGTACAGATTGTATCCATACAGGCCGCCATATGTTTCCATCAGCCGTCTTCTGGTGATCAGCCCTTCGACATGGCTGTCTTTGGAAACCACGCAGAATTCAGAAAGAGAATGGTCATGGTGGAATGCCTGATACAGTACTTCGCCCGATTCTTCTGCCAGCACCGGCTGTTCTCTGTGTACGATTGTGCCGATTTCATCCCACAGAAACATATTGGTGCGCTGGGGATTTACCTCACTGTTGTACTGACAGATAAGACCTTTGACATCATCCTTGAGATCCTTCATTTCCGGATCAGGTTTCTGCAGGAAATATCCCTGGCCAAAGTCAACACCAAGTGAGATCAGTGTATGCAGTTCTTCTTTGGTTTCCACACCTTCGCCAATGACCCGGATCGAATATTTCTGACAGGATTCGATGATGCCTTTGATCATCATCTGCCGCAAAGGATCTGTATCCACATTCTTCACCATGCCGATATCCAGTTTGATAAAATGCGGTGACAATGCACAGACACGGTTGATGCCGGCATAACGTCACCGAAGTCATCAATGGCAATCTGGAAGTTCTGCTCTGTATAGTGGCGGATTACATCCAGAAATGTATGCATATCGGTAATAGAGGTGCGCTCCGTGATTTCAAAGATCACATCCGATGGCAATAGACCGTATTCTTCCAGAAATTCCAGCGTCATGCCAGTACGGAACTGCTGGTCATTGATGACTTCCGGTGCCGCATTGATAAACAGCTTGCGGCCAAAGGGATGATGGGCTGCCCCCTGAATGGATTTACTGCGGCAGATGGCTTCCAGACGGAACAGGCAGTTCATCTGTTCGGCAAGATGAAACATCTCCTCCACATTGAAACAGCAGTTTTCCAGACGAATCCGGCTGAGTGCTTCATAACCGAACACACTGCCATCTTTGAGCGAGACAATGGGCTGATACACAGGGTAAATCAGCTGCTCATCCAGAATCTGTTTCATCTGCTGTTCTTTGGTTTGCGCTTTCTGCATTCACAATCCTCTTTTCCCTGCTTTTCTGCAATGCTGCCCCAGCATAACAGAGACGGGTAAAGCAGAAATCTCATCATTGTTAATGCAGTGTAAACCAGGACTCCAAAAAGAAAAGAACGTCCGGAAATACCGGAAGTTCTCCTCATTTCATTACTTGCTTACTCAGCCCTTCTTTTTATGCATGACTGCATATACAGCCAGACCCGCAGCTGCCACAACGGCCGCAATCACTATGATGGTCTTAGCAGAAACATTCTGCTTTGTGCTGGCTGTTTCTGCTGCAGAAGAGGCAGTGGCAGAAGCTGATGCAGAAGCTGTAGATACAGCTGTCGTGGTTACAGAAGCCAGCTGGCTTGGTGCAGCCACCTTGTAATCATCATAGCTGACACCACTGATGGCACCGCTCATATCCACAGTTGTGGAATAGCTGGAAACCGTGATCGTATAGGAGCTTGTGCCCTGTACATAGACTGTACCATCTGTACCTTTGATCGTGACAGTATTGCCATCGGCGTCCTTGATCGTACCGGCATTATACAGATTGGTCAGGGTAGAATCACCTGTGACAATCCATGTGGAGCCACTGTCAATGTACATATTGGCATAGCCAGAGCCGCCATTGCCGGCATAGGTTTCATCATCCAGGACAGCACCTGTTAATGTGGAACCATTTTCCATGTAGAAATCCAGCTGGGAAATGGAATCCCAGATGACATCACCCTTCATTTCCTGATCGTTGGCAGTGAAGTTTGTATCCGCGCCATTGGATCCGGATGTACCCCAGCCTCTCTGGTTGTTATTGCCAGAGACACGCAGGAAGTATTCCGCATCATCACTCTGTGTGATCTTGACATTCTCCAGATAGAAGTTGGACTCTGTATTGGTTGTATAGAACAGACCGCCATTTGTGGAATTCAATGTGCCATCAACCATGTAGAAATTGGATGTACCAACCTCAGAATCACCGGACATGGACTGATAGAGAATCACGGACCATGTACTGTCATTCTGAGAAAGATCCTGCATCGAAGATGTCAGATTGGAATTGAACAGACGCAGTGTATTGAGACCTTCAATGCACACACCTTCCGAGTTGTTGGCCGTCAGATCGGCATTGGCCACCGTCACATCGGCGGTGACATAAACTGCTGGGGAACCGGTGCCATTGGTTGTATAGGAACCGCCATCCACAACCATCGTGCCGCCGCCTCTGTCAGAACGGATCGCGGCAGAGCTTTCACCCTGGGTTGTGACATTCAGATTGTAAGCATACAGCTTGCCGTCGCCTGCGACATGAATGCCGCCAGCCGTATCCCCGCTTGTTGAGATCGTCGTATTGCCGACATAAGCAGTGCCATTGCTGTAGGCAAAGACACCGGCAGCACCATTGGCAGTGGTTGTGATGGAACCGCCATCAATGTAGGAAGTACCATCAGTTGTTAATACTGCCGCACCAACACCATAGAAACTGGAACTGTCTCCGCCTGAGCTCTCAGAGCTGTCTCTTGTTACGGTTGGATTATGCAGAACAACATTGCCGCCGCTGACATGGATGGCATTTTCATCCGTACCGGTAGAAGTATATGTCCCATCGCTTTCCTCGGTATCAGAAGAGTATTCGTTGACAGCATCCCAGGAAGTAACAGCGGAGCTTCCACCACCGCCTCCGCCGTTTCCACCCGGAGCTCCATCGGGCGGATTACCCTGTGGTGCAGATCCACCTGGTCCTCCACTCGGCTGCTGATCATCTGCCAGTACAGCTGCGGTTGAGAAACTGCCTGCCAGCATTCCCATTGCCAGCATTGCACTCAGGATCTTACGTTTTTTCATGTTTGTATGTCCTCCTTGCAATGATGAATATAGTGCCTGAATGTGAACAACATCTGTACACTGCCTGCATACAACATGAAAAGGAGCTTTCGCTCCCAATATTTCTATATCTATGATTGCGTATGATCGCTGTCTTTTTGTTTATGCGGGCTTCTTTGCCACTTCAACGGTCCAGTTGTAGGGATCTTCTTCCCTGCCCCACTGAATCCCGCTCAGTCTGCCATACAGCTGCTGGGAAACAGGACCAATCCTGCCGCCTGCTACCGTGACGGATTCATCATGATAGCGGAGTTCGCCAATCGGAGCAATCAAGGCAGCCGTACTTGTACCAAAGCATTCCTGCAGAGTTCCATCCTTACCATCTTTCATGACATCATCGATATCAATGTGAGCCTCTTTTGTCTCAATGCCCTGCTCTTTGGCAAGGGTGATTACACTGCGTCTGACCACACCATCCAGGATCGTACCTTCACATGGCGCTGTATACAGGATATTGTCCTTCAGGAAGAACACATTCATCGAGCCTGCTTCTTCGACATAGCGGTGATGAATGCCATCCAGCCAGAGCACCTGATCATAGCCCAGCTGGTTGGCCTTGGCCATCGACTTCATGCTGGCAGCGTAGTTGCCGCCGCACTTGGCATAGCCTGCCAGTCCCGGGGCAGTGCGGATGTATTTGTCCTCGACATAGACCTTGATTGGTTCCAGTCCGTTTTCATAGTAGCAGCCGCTGGGACTGGCAATGATGACAAAGCGGTATGTGGAACTTGCCTTAGCGCCAAAGCCGGTACCGGTCGCAATAATAAATGGTCTCAGATACAGTGATGTACCAAACCGATGGGGAATCCAGTCACGGTCAATCTGAATCAGTGCCTTGATGCCATCAATGAAGTCTGACTGCAGCACAGGCGGAATGCACATTCTTTCGGCACTCTTCTGAAAGCGTTCAGCGTTGTCCCATGGTCTGAAAAGAAGAATCCTGTCATCCTTTGTCCGATATGCCTTGATACCTTCAAACACTTCCTGACCATAGTGGAATACACCGGCACACGGATCAAGCTGAAAGCTGTGATATGGCTCAATGCGGGCATCATGCCAGCCTCTTTTGGCATCCCAGTCCATCAGGAACATATGATCCGTAAAGTATTTGCCAAAGCCAAGCTGGGTTTCATCCTTCGGCTTTGGTTTAAATGACTTGGTCTGTGTAATCTTGATCTTCAGCATTTCTCACTCCCCCTGTTCTGATGCATCAATACGCACTGGCACCATAGTTGGACAGATAGCGGGCACTTGGATCATTCACGTCGCATCCTTTCCAACTGCGGTTCGGCATCCAGAAATCCTTGATCATATCTGCTTCACCCGGATAGAACTTCTCAAAGATTTCCCGGTACAGCAGTGATTCCTTGGTAAACGGCGTGCAGTAGGAATACTGTTTCCGCTTCTGCTCATATTCTTCATCTGTGTAGCATTCAGCTGCATATGCCTTGAGATCATCGGCCAGGGAATGGCCGACAGCATCTGAGAAGGCAGCCTTGTCACGGAAGAGAATGTTATGAGGCAGACAGTTATCCTTTTCAAAGGCATGGCGCAGCAGGTACTTGCCCATGTGGTAGGTGTTCATCTTCATGCCCGGATCGATGCCCATGACATAGCGCACAAAGGCAAGATCACCAAACGGCACTCTGCCTTCCATGGAGTTGGAGGAAATGCAGCGGTCTGCCCGCAGCACATCATACATATACAGTTCTTTGATGCGCTTCTCTGCTTCCTTTTCAAAGCTGTCCGCATCCGGGGCAAAATCCGTATATTTATAGCCAAACAGCTCATCGGAAATTTCACCGGTAAACAGAACCTTGATGTTGGTTGTTTCATGAATCTTCTTGCACAGCAGGTACATGCCCAGAGATGCCCGGATGGTGGTGATATCCCAGGTGCCAAGAATCCGGATTACTTCCGGCAGTGCTTCCAGGATGTCGCTCTTTGTCATGCGGAATTCGGTATGCTTACTGCCGATGAAATCAGCCACTTCACGGGCATAGCGGCAGTCGATGGCATCGGTATCCATGCCGATGGAGAACGTACGGATCGGCTTTTTTGAGTGGCGCTGGGCAATGGCACAGACAAGGGAAGAATCCAGGCCGCCGGAAAGCAGATAGCCAGCTTCAGCATCCGCATCCATCCGCTTCAATACGCCGTCAATCAGAAGATCATGAATGGTGCCGCATACCTCTTCCAGTGACTCTTTGCCAACATGCATCGGCTTCCAGATTTCGGTATAGGGAACAAACTTTCCATCTTTGTAATAGGTTCCCGGAGGGAATGGCATGATACGCTGTGCAATCGGCTGTAAAGATGCAGCGGTGGAGCCAAAGCAGATCTTCCCGTTTGCTGTATAGCCATAGAACAAAGGACGGATGCCGATCGGATCACGGGATGCGATCCAGCCATCTTTTGCAGAATAGATCACCATGGCATATTCTGCATCCAGCAGAGAGAACATGGCGGTCCCCATCTCTTTATACAGAGGCAGAATGATTTCACAGTCCGAGCCGGACTTGAATGTATATTTATCAGAAAGTGTTTCTTTGATGGGGCGGAAGCCATAGATTTCGCCATTGCATATGACCAGGTCATCATCAAGCTTGAATGGCTGCATGCCTGCCGGGGTCAGACCCATAATGGCCAGACGGTCAAATCCCAGCATGCCCTGTTCTGTCGTAATGATGCGGCTGTCATCCGGACCGCGGTCCTGCAGTCTTCTTAATCCCTTTTCAAATGCTTCCCTGCTGGTGGCAGGATCTGTTGTTACTAACAATCCACACATGATTCATGTCCTCCCGATGAAAAAACAGTCCTCATCCCATGTTTGGGACGAAGGACTGTACTCCGCGGTGCCACCCAGAATTATTGATCACTTGATCAATCGCTTAGTCTCCTGACAATCATCAGGGGTCAATCAGATAACGGTCTGCTCCCGTCGGAGCCTACTTTTTTCATTTCGGTCCGAGGCTCAGAGGTGTTCTTTCAGCAATGCGCAATATCGAAGTTCTCACTGTTCTTCGACTCACTTGGATCCGCCTTCTGCTTACTTCTCCCCTTCATCGCTTGTGTCTCTGTTTTACGCCTGATGAAAATAAATGTCAATTAAATTTTCTCGTTTTCTGCAAATTTCTAAATCTTTTTCATTTATTTCTGACTTTGTTTCATCTGCTCCTGCAGAGCCTGCATGACCTCTTTCTCAATTTCCTTTGGAACCATGCCGGTGATCGCACCGCCATTGAGTGCAATCTCCTTTACAACCGAGGAAGATAGGAATGAATACTGCGGCCTTGCAATCATCAACATCGTCTCCACATCCGGATTGAGCATCATGTTTGCCGTTGCCTGTTTCAGTTCATATTCATAGTCAGATACGGCCCGGATGCCTCTGACGATTGCCACTGCACCCAGCTGTCTGGCCATATCGACTGTTAAGCCCTCACCAATCACGACCGAAACATTGTGCACCTGCGGCAGTGTCTTAAGGCTTCTGACGATCAGATCACGGCGCTCTGTCTCGGTAAACAGGCACTTCTTGTTTACGTTGCGCATGATCAGAACCGTCACTTCATCAAACATGCGGCTTGCCCGCTCGATAATATCCATATGGCCATTTGTGATCGGATCAAATGTGCCAGAATAGACTGCTTTCATCAAAATGCCCCCTTAAAAGGCAGGTTCCCTCTTGAATATTGATCATCATATGGAAAAGATCATCAATGCATTCTGTGTAAGGGCTTTCCTGCCTTGAATCTATCATGTGAATATGTTAACATACACATGCTGTAAAAGTAAACAAGGAGGCTGTTACATAAGATTATGGCGAAAAACTTTCAGGAGCTGTTATCAAAGCTTTCTTCCTGCGGCCGCAAGACACTGAGTGTTGCCTGTGCACAGGACACGGCGGTTCTCGAGGCTGTCAAGGAGGCTCATGACCTTGGCATCATCGATGCCGTTCTCGTCGGCGATGAGGCAAAGATCCGTGAAATTGCCAATGAAATCAAGATGGACTGCAGCCAGTTCACCATCATTAATGAACCGGACAGTGACAAGGCACCGTTAACAGCAGTGCAGCTTGTTCATGATGGCAAAGCAGATATGTATATGAAGGGAATTCTGCCTACCAAGAATTTCCTGAAGTCTGTATTAAACAAGGAAGTCGGCCTGCGTACCGGCAAGCCGCTGTCCCATGTCTGTGTCTTTGAAGTACCGGGTATTGACCGTTTGCTGTTCCTGTCAGATGTTGCCTTTATTCCGTATCCGACACTGGAAGACAAGAAGCATATCATTGAATATGATGTCGATGTTGCCAATGCCTGCGGCGTAGAGAACCCGAAGGTAGCACCGCTGGCTGCTGTTGAGGTCGTCAATCCGAAGATGCCATGCACCGTGGATGCGGATGAGCTGCGCAAGGCCAATGAGGCCGGCGAGATCAAGGGCTGTGTCGTGGATGGACCGCTGAGTCTGGATATTGCCCTGTATCCTGCAGCTGCCAAGGAAAAGGGTGCTGAAGACCGTCCGGCTGCCGGTAAGGCAGATATTCTGCTGTTCCCGGACATTCATGCCGGCAACCTGGTCTATAAGACAATGGTACACATGGTACCGGGTCTGAAGAACGGCAATGTCCTGGTCGGCACAGCTGCACCGGTCATTCTGACATCCCGGTCAGATTCCAAGGAAACCAAGGTATACTCCATTGCCCTGGCTGCCCTGTTAGCAGAACATATGAGAAAGGTGAACGGATAATATATGTCTTATAACATTCTAGTCATCAATCCTGGCTCCACTTCCACCAAGATTGCCATCTTCAAAGATGAAGAAAAAGTTATGGAAGTCGGCCTGGACCATCCGGTATCTGAGATCGAGAAGTTTAAGAAGACCATCGACCAGCTGGATTTCCGCTATCAGGTCATCATGAACTATCTGAAAGAGCAGAACTATGATATTCATCAGCTGGATGCCTGTGTTGGCAGAGGCGGTTATCTGCATCCGATCCCAGCCGGCACCTTCATTGTCAATGATGCCATCGTGCATGATCTGACCATTGCCCTGCATGGTGACCATGCGGCTAACCTTGGTGCTCTGCTGGCCAAGAAGATTGCTGATCCGCTGGGCATTCCGGCCTATACCGTTGACCCGACCGCTGTTGATGAAATGCAGGATGTTGCCCGCATTTCCGGTATGCCGGATATCACCAGACGTTCCAAGATCCATGCTTTGAACATCCGTGCTGTCACAAGAGAATATGCCAGGTCCATTGGCAAGAAGTTCAATGAGATCAATGCTGTGGTTGCCCATATGGGCGGCGGCTGCACAACTGCTGTGCTGCGCAAAGGCAAGATCATTGATATGTATAATGGTCTGGATGGTGATGGTGCCTTCGCTCCGACAAGAAGCGGCGGCGTTCCGGTCGGTGATCTGATTCATCTGTGCTATTCCGGCAAGTATCCGACAGAGGATGCTATGATGCGCCATGCGGTTGGTGATGCTGGTATGGTTGCTTACCTTGGCACTGCCGATATGCGTGAAGTCAACAAGATGATTGAGAAAGGTGACAAGAAAGCCGCCCTGATCAAGGAAGCATTTGTTTACCAGCATTCCAAGGACATTGCAGCTCTGGCAGCTGTGCTCAAGGGTGATGTGGATGTCATCATTCTGACCGGCGGCATTGCCTATGGCAAGGATATTACCGATGCCATCAAGTCCTATGTCGGCTGGATCGCGCCGGTTGCGGTGATTCCGGGTGAGCGTGAGATGATTGCGCTGGCTCAGGGTGCCCTGCGTGTATTGACCGGTGAGGAAAAAGCACAGGTTTACGAAGAAGAGCCTGAAGATTCCAACTATTGAATAGGGTAGAGTGAGCCGCGTTAGCGGCTCGACCCTCCCGTTGCACCGTACGTACGGTTTTCCGTATACGGCGCTACGTTTGTATTTACTTACGATTATTGAGATAGTATTCCAACGGGTTGACC
>NZ_JAZHUW010000034.1:0-25409 GCF_036453465.1 Lactimicrobium sp. | reverse complement strand
CATGCGCCCTCCTATAATGTTTTGCAGTTGGCAGACCGCAATTTCATTATAGCTACGCTGTCAGAGACTCATCGGTTAACCTCTTTTGAACTCCCGGACTATCCGGGAGTTTTCTATAAACAAAAAATGACAGGCACATAAGCCTGTCATCAAACATCATTATGATATGTTAGCGATCATCCAGAAAATGATCACATTTGCAGATCTCTGTCATTGCACAATGCTTTCAATTGATCCCTTTTGCTATAAATAACATTCATCACAAATACGCTGTGCAGATCATCCCGCACTATGTAATAGACAATATATCCATTCACCGTAAAATGCCGCAGGAGCAATGATTTCCACGGTTCAAATGAAACAATTGAGAATCTTGTCGGCATATATGCTAAGCCAAGAATCGCATTCTCGATTTTTGCAGTAAAAGACGCAGCCGTTCTGTCATCCATGAAATGAGAATAGATGTAATCATAGAGGTCCATCAGGTCCTTTTCGGCATCAGGCGTGATCATGACCCTATACAGATTTTCCATGACCACCTCTTTTCAAATGATCAAAAACTTCCTGGACAGGCTTTCCTTTTCCTGCCATTGCCTGTTGATAACTATGTTCAAGAATCGTGTTCAGCTCTTCCTGACTCATCGAATCTACTGTTTTGGGCTCAGATGGAAGTGTAAGAGAAAATGGAACACCACGCTGTAAAATAATCTGTCTGTACAAAGAATCGATCAGAACAGAAACGGGAATGCCAAGCTGCTTCAGAATATCCTCTGCCTCTATTTTGATATTCGTTTGCAGACGTACGCTTACGGTAGAATCTTTGTTCATTGTCATGATACACCACCTTTCTGTTGTAAAAATACAATATTGTACTGCGATTTACAATACAATATTGCCCTATTCACACCAATCTTTCAAGCCTCACTCCCTGGCTCCAATGCCTGCTTGGCAGACAGCTTTCCCGCAGGCATGATCCAGCCGATCACAATGCCAAGGATCGCCGGAATCAACCAGCAGAGATCAGCGGTGGGCGGAATGGAAAGAAGAAGCTTTGTGATCACAGGAATCGTGATACCGGCAGAAGACAGTGCATAAACCACAGACACAATGCCAGTAAACAGGATTGCCATCGGATACACTTTTGGATGGTTTTCCAGGCGGTCCTTGAACTGTCCCAACAGCACCAGCACCATTGCCACCGGATAAATGGCATTGAGAATCGGCACTGAAATCTTCAGAATCTGATCCAGGCCGACAATGGACATGGCAAAGGAAGAAACCGTAAACAGAATCACCCATTTCTTATAGCTCATCTTTGAGATAGAAGCGAAATACTCTGCACATGAACACAGCAGGCCGACACATGTTGTCAGGCACGCCAGCACATAGATCACACCAAGCAGGATGATGCCTTTACTGCCAAGCAGGCTGCCGACAATATTGGTCAGCACATTGGCACCATTGGTGGCATTCTGAGAAATTGTGCCAGAAAGAACACCCACCTGCATCATGGCCGCATACACCACAAACAGCAGAATACCGGCTATGATGCCTGCCTTCATGGTGCCTGAAACAACTTCCTTTTTATCCTTAATGCCCATATGGATGATATTCAGGGCAATGATGTTGCCAAAGTTCAATGCTGCAATCGTATCCATGGTCTGATAGCCATCCAGAAATCCCTGCAGCACCTGATGCTGTGCATAGGCACCGGCTGGGTCCAAAGAAACATACGGCACCCGGATCATGCAAAGGACTGCCACAAACAGCATCAATCCCAGCAGAACCGGGCCCAGAATCTTGCCAAGCGTATCGGTCAGAGATTCCGGATGCACACACAAGAGATATGAAATGCCAAAGAAGATCAGTGAATAAATGATCCGCAAAGCAATGGACGGCGATTTCACAAATGGAACCACAGCCATTTCAAAAGATACTGCCGCATTTCTCGGGATTGCCAGACACGGTCCGATGGATAAGAAGGCAAGAATCGTAAAGATAATGGCAAACTTCTTTCCGGCTTTGCCTGCCAGATGAGGCAGATCATCAAAACGAGCAATGGCAATCACCGCCAGAACCGGACAGATGATGGCTGTCAGGGTAAAACCAAGCAGGCCGAACCACGCCTTTCCACCAGCTTGAAAACCTAGATATGGTGGGAAAATCAGGTTTCCAGATCCAAAGAACATGGAGAACAGAGTAATACCGACCAGAATAATGCTGCGTTTGTTTAGTGTTTTCTTCATACCGCTTTCCTCTCAAGCAAAAATGCATCGTCTCATATGAGACGATGCATGCATTGACACCGCGGTACCACTCATCTTGTATGTATACACATACCACTTTCCGGCTCCAACAAGCCTTAGGACCTTAACGTGTCCCCACGGACAGAACTACTGTAATTCATCCTGTCAGCTCAGAAGCGACTCCATCCATGCTTTACCGCCTGCTTTCACCAGACACAGGCTCTCTTATCGATAAACTTCCGGATTTTCTTCTTCCTCAGCGCTTTTTCATATGTTAGAGCGGAAACATGATTCTTGTCAAGCGCTTTCACATCTTTTCCGGCGCAGAAACACCAATCAGATCCAAAGCATTCTTCAGCGTAATCATCGACGCATGAATCAGGCCAAGGCGCTGATTTGTCAGTTCCAGATCATCCGGATTATAGACACGGGACGCATTGTAATAGCTGTGGAACACCCGCACAAAGGACAGGATGTAATCCGCAATCCGATTAGGCTTGCGGGTCTTTGCCGCATTGGCAACTTCCTGCGGGAACTCACTGATCATCTTCAGCAGCAGAAGCTCCTTTTCATCCTGCAGACGGTCATAGGAAGCCTCCTGATGGAAGGCAGGCACATCCTCACGTGTCACAATCGAATTCATCCGGCTGTACGCATACTGGGCATAATATACCGGATTATCATTATCCTTCTTACGGGCCAGGTTCATATCAAAGTCCATCTGGGTACTGACATCCTTGGACACAAAGAACCATCTCGCTGCATCCACACCGACATCCTCACACAGCTCACGGATCGTGATCGCATTGCCGGTGCGCTTGCTCATCTTGACCTCAACGCCATTATCCACCATGCGGACCATCTGAATCAGATCCACAATCAGAGAATCCGGATTATAGCCAAGCGCCTTCAAAGCACACTTCATACGGGTCACATAACTGTGATGATCTGCACCCCACAGGTCAATCAGCGTATCATAGCCTCTTTCATACTTATACACATGGTTGGCAATATCCGGTGTCAGATAAGTCAGCAGGCCTGTGCTCTTGCGCAGTACTCTGTCCTTGTCGTCACCAAACTCACTGCTCTTAAACCACAATGCGCCGTCTTTTTCATACGTCAGACCCTTTTCAGTCATCGTATCCAGTACTTTCTGGATGCGGGCCGCATTGTTTTCATAGAAGAAACGCTCATGCATCCAGGAATCAAAATGCACACGGAACAGATCCAGATCCTTACGGATGGCATCCAGCTTCATCTCAATGCCTTCATCCTTGAAGTAATCAAGACGCTTCTCACCATCCTCATGGAGCCACTTATCCCCATCCTTCTCCTTGATCTTCTTTGCCACCTCAACAATATCCTGGGCATGATAGCCCTCTTCCGGCAGCGGATAAGACTGGCCAAACAGCTCATAATAACGAGAGAGAATACTCTCCGCCAGCATATCAATCTGATGACCGGCATCATTGACATAGTACTCACGCAGCACATCATAGCCGCTTGCCTTCATCACCCGGGTCAAAGCATCTCCCCAGGCAGCGCCGCGCGCATGGCCGCAATGCAGATCACCGGTCGGATTGGCAGACACATACTCCACCAGCACCTTCTTACCATTGCCGGCATTGTTCTTTCCCCAGTTATCTCCCTGGGCAAGCACCGTATTGATCACTGAAGACAACGCACTTGCCTTCATACGGAAATTGATAAAGCCAGGCTTGACTGCCTCCACACTTTCCGCACCATCATAATTTGCCTTCAGATTCTCCACCAGCGGCATAGCAATGTCCATCGGTGCCTTATGCAAAGTGCGGGCAAGACGCATCGCCACACTGGTTGAATAGTCACCCATCTTGGGATCACGCGGTGTCTCCACACTCAGAATCTTCTCATCAGGCTCAAGATCATAAACATCTTTGACTGCCCTGGCAACGGCAGCCCTGATCTCAGCTTCAAAATTGCTCATATTACCTCCAACTGCTTTCTACTTATATTTGTGCCTGTATAATATATCATAAGCACAGGCGCAATAATGCTAAAATAAGCCTGAGGAAAGACTTTGGGGAGGTTCCTATGTCAAAAGATAATGAAAAGAAGAAACTCAAGAAACTAGAACGCAATACCAGAAAACCGGCCATCCTGTTTTCCTTTGATGGCGCCGTCATGGACACCGAGCCAGCCATTCTGGCAACCTACCGCCATGTCTTTGCCGTCCATGGCAAAGATATCCTGACACCAGACAACCAGGAAGAAATTCAGCGTGCTCCGATCATGGATGTCATGAAGAAGTATCTGCCAGATGAAGATCCGCGCAAATGTGCCGCTGAATATGACAGCTATGAACAGAATCACCTGATTGATCTCATCCAGCCGATGCATGGGGTACGTGATTTCCTGATCTGGCTGAAGAAAAACAATTACAAAGTTGGTATCGTCTCTGCCAGAGAAAGAAGCTCCGTGGTCGAACTGCTCAGACATACGGACCTTGTTACGATGTTTGATGTCATCATCGGCAGTGCCGGCAATCTCGAAGACAGGACTGACAGCATCCAGACCGCATGCAAGCTCATGGATGCGGATACCTGTATCTTCATCACTGACAGCTCCCACAATGTCAGAGCTGCCTCCAGTGCCGGCTGCTTCACGATCGGTATTGTCTCCACCGGCAGCCGCACCCTCCCTATGAAAGAATCCGGTGCGGACTTCCTGACCAAAGATTTCAAGGAAATCAGAAAACTTCTGGAAGGAGAACCGCTCTGGCTTGCCTACCAGGTCATCCAGCCTGAAGATAAAGACAAGAAGAAAAAGAAGAAAGAAAAAAAGCCTGAAAAGAAAGAAGTAAAAGAAACAGAGAAAAAGGCCAAAGAAGAAAAGACAGCCAGGAAAGTAACAAAGACTAAAAAGGATAAGAAAGAAGAGCAGTCTAAGACAGAAGAAAATGCAGAAATCGTCGAAGAAGAAGACGAGAAATAGCATCACAATCCAGTCAATTAATAGAAAAGACAGATTTGATCAGAATAGTGTGATCGAATCTGCCTTTTTGTTTGAACAATCCTTCTGCAGCAATTGCTTTTAATGAAAGCATCTGCTCTGTTAAAGAAATAAATAGTGAAAGATCAAGATCACTTCACATTTTTTCAAACGATCTGATCTTTACAACGCCAACTGTTTCCTTCTTTTTTACTCAGAAACCATTTGAAGACCATAGTCATTTTCACTCTTTTCAAAAGACATCCACAGATTCTGTTTCTGCTTTTTCACATTCGTTGATATCCAATCAGAAAATTTATCCTTCAACCTGCTTCGTCAATAAACCATAAACATCCGGGCGGCGGTTGGAAAGATACGGCTTTCCTTTGCGGACATCTTCCACTATGGAAAGATCAAGATCCACCTGCATCAGCTGTTCTGTATCATCTGCTTCTTTCAGCACATTGCCGGATGGATCAATGACCATCGAACGGCCTGCAAAATCCTTTCTTCCTTCCTTACCGGTACGATTGCACACCGCCACAAAGAAGCCGTTTTCCATCGCCGCCACCCGCATCTCAGCTGCTGTCATGGCAGGATCTTCTTCTTTGGATATCGCAGCCGGCACCAGCACCAGCCTTGCCCCAAGCAGAGCACAGCAGCGCATACTCTCAGGAAAATGACGGTCTGCTCCAATCACAATACCAATCTTGCCAGCCGGGGTCTCATGCACCACAAAACCAGCACCCGGCTGGAAATAATCTTTGTCATAACTGCCTGCGGTATTCATGACATGCACCATCTTGGCCGTCTCACCTGTCACACCTTCCTTGTCAAACCACAGAGAAGCATCATACATTCTGCCATCCTGTTCCAGATACACATTGGGTGAGATATACATATGATTCTTCTGGGCCTGGTATGCCATACCCTTCAGTCTGGCATCTGACATCCGGCTCAATGCCCTGGATGCATCCAGCCCGGATAACTGCGGAAAGTAAGGTGTTAACTGCAATTGGGGAAAGAACAGCACATCACTTCCTACAGCCTTTTCGATGTATTCCTGCGTCTTCTTATAATTCTCATTCATATTATTGCGCATCGAAATCTGCGCCATTGCCAGCTTCATATACATGTACCTCTTGTGCCTTAATTGTAGCATGAACCCGCATACTTGAACCAAAGCCACATAAAAAGCAGAGACCTTAATCTCTGCCTGAGCCATACCGCATCAATGCATGCGGGATGCCATCATGATCAATATCCTCACACACATCATCCGCACACTGCTTTACAATCCCATCTGCCTGCCCCATGGCAATGCCAGTACCTGCCCACCTCAGCATTTCCATATCATTTTCACCATCACCAAAGGCCATGGTCTCTTCTTTTTTGATATGGTGCAGATCACAATAGGCTTTGATCCCAGCCACCTTGGATACATCCGGCGGCACAATATCCACCGCATCCTGATTCCATCGTGTCACCTTGAAGCCATCTAACTGTACATGCTCTGCCTGCTGTGCATTCATATAGGCCAGCGCCATATACACCGGTGCCCCATTCCATCTGCCCACAGGAGGCAAAGGTGTTGAAATTGCTTTGTGAGCCTGCCTTACCTGATCGTTGATGAAGCTGACATACAGCCGCTTCTCTTCCACAAACATCAGCGGCACCTGCATGGCATCAAACTGCTTCTGTAAAGACGCTGCCCCATGCAGTTCTTTTTTCCGGAAGTAATGATCACCCTTAAAGCACAGCTGTCCATTCAATGTAATCCAGGCATCGAGAGACAGATCAAAGTGCAGATCCTTTAACTCCGAAACATGACGGCCGGTTGCCAGCACACAGGCAATGCCCTGTTTCTGCAGAGCGTCAATTGCTTTGACAGTACTTGCAGGCACTCTGTGCTGGGTATGAGAATACAGAGTCCCATCAAAGTCGAAGAAGACTGCCTTAATTGCCACCGATCCAGGGCTCCAGACGCAGCGGTTCCTTCTGCAGCAGCTCCTTCTGTTTCTCATCCAGATACTGCCAGTCAATCACTGCCTCATACACATACTGACGGAAATATTCCTCAGAGCAGACAAAGTAACCTTTGTCACCAACTTCCCCGCCCCAGGAATTCTCAATCTTCCATCTGTCCGGCTTACCATTTTCATTCAGATGCACACCCACCAGCAGCATCGCATGTGAGCAGTAGCCATTCTTGTAGTCCAGCCAGTCCTTGCGGTCCATGTCAAAATTCACACCGCCAAACAGTCCCTTCCAGTCAAAGCTCTCAGGATCCCAGACACCTTCCTGACGGTCGCCATAGGCACCTGCATCACAGCCAAACCAGACCGGCTTACCTGCTTTGAGCATCCGCACACACATCTCTTCAATCACATCTGATGATACATTCAGGCACTTCACATCACTCTCGGCCATGGAGCCAATATAGTGGAATGTATAATACGTATCCAGCGGCTTGTGGGATGTCGGCTCACAGGTCAGAGTCACAAACTCACCAAGATCCAGATCCACATACTTTGCAAAGAATTCCTTTGGCGTCAGGCCAAAATCATCATGGCAGACACCGCCCTTATCCTGCCAGGAAAAGTCAAACTGCTTCACTGGCTCACCAAAGACGATGCACTCCATGCGGTATACCTCACCAAGCATGTTCTTTCTGGTTTCTTCCACATCTTTGCCATCTTTGATCATACTGCGCAAAGTGCAGGCATCCTTGCGCAGCACTCTGTTCAGCATCTCCATAAACAATTCCGTATGCTCAGACTGATAGGTCTCCGGCATGGCACTCTTCGGCACAATGCCATACTTCTTCACCAGATCCACATCCATGTCCCAATAGCCGCCATCATGGAAACCCTTGAGAACATACTCCATCATCCGATCATCCAGCGGCTTATCCGCATTTTCCACAACCAGATCCAGGAAGTTATTGGCCTTTTCCAGCTTGTCATAGAAGGCCAGATAATTCCCGCTCAGCTGGAAATCCTCCAGACCGCATCTTTCCATGACTCTTTCCCGCATCATGTTCAATGCCGCAAAGGCCCAGCATCTTCCACTCTTTTTCTGGGCCGTGATGCCATGGGTCTTTACCTCATACGTATAGCCGCCCCTCAAACGTGCAGCCTTGTCTGGCATAAACACCAGATCCTTCAGCTCTGTCCTTGCACAGGCCGCATGCATGGTCACACTGTGGCTGTCACTCTCATATGCCTGCCGGAAACCATCCAGCATTTCTTCTGTAATTGCCTTCATCTCTTCCCTCCTGATGCGCCTATTGTATCGCGGTAAAAGAAAAAGCAGAATCAGTTTTCTTCTGACTCCGCCTTGACAAGATCCACAAATGTATGCACCGGTTCTGCCACCGTACGATGATCCGGATCAAAATCACACAGATCTCTGACAACCTCACTGGCAATGATCAGTCCGGCTGTCCCTGGCACAAAGGCAGTGGAACCCGGAATATCCCGGCGGTCCGTGCATTTGCGTTTGGTTCCCGGCGGACAGATGCAGTGATACCGGCAGGAATTTGACGTATCATCCAGAGGCTTGATCGGCTTTTCCGTGGAATAGACAACCTTGAGATGGTCAATATGCCGTTTGCGCAGCTCATGGCGCATCACCTTGGCCAAAGGATCTCCCTTGGTATCAAACACATCGGCCACACACAGTTTCGTCGGATCCACCCGGTTGCCGCAGCCCATTGCCGAAATGATCGGCACATTGCTCCGCTTTGCCTCTTCGATGATATCCAGCTTGGCTGTTACCGTATCAATCGCATCCACGATATAGTCATACTGTGTAAAATCAAACTTCTCACGCTCAGAAGGCAGATAAAAGCACTTGTATGTATTGACCACAATATCCGGACAGATGGCATGAACCCGTTCTGCAGCCGCATCCACTTTATACTGGCCCACTGTTTTCCTTGTCGCCAGAATCTGCCGGTTGATATTGGTCAGACAGATCCGGTCATCATCAATCAGATCCAATGTACCGATGCCGCTGCGGGCCAGTGCCTCCACAACATAGCCGCCAACCCCGCCAACGCCAAACACCGCCACCCGGCTGTGGGCAATCTTTGCAAGTGCACCGGAGCCCATGACCAGCTCGGTCCGTGACAACTGATTCAATGCCATATGCTGTTTCTCCTTTAAAGCTTTGTCATTTTATGGCACACAAACCGACATTGCAATATTTTTGCGCCTTGGCAGATCACAGCAGAATTGGTATCATTCCTATTAGACAGGAATCCATTCATATGTATATCATTAAACCCTTATTAAAGCTTTTACTGGCCCTTGTCATCGCCGCCATTCTGGTAACCGGCTCCCTGCTGGGCTTTCTGACCATCACCGAATACAAACCAGCTGCCCAGGAAGCTGTCAATGTCACCCACAGCAGCTCTTCCACACCGATCACACCAGGCACACCTTTCTCAGTGCTGACATGGAACATCGGCTATGGCGCCCTTGGCAGTGACACCGACTTCTTCATGGATGGCGGCAAACATGTCACACCATCCTCAAAGCAGAAAGTCACAAACAACCTCACAGCAATTTCTGACCAGCTGATCGCAATGCAGCCAACGATTGCTTTTCTGCAGGAAGTCGACCAAGATTCCAAACGGACGTATGATATCGATCAGACAGCATACTTCCAGCAGCGGCTCACCAGTTACCGCACAGCCTATACGCCTAACTTCAAGGTTGGCTATGTGCCCTATCCCTGGCCGCCGATTGGCAGAGTAGACTCCGGACTGATGACATTGACTGCCACATCCGTCAATTCTGCCACCCGGATTGCCCTGCCAAATCCCTTCACCTGGCCAAAGCGCACCGCCAATCTGAAACGATGCCTGCTTGTTACAAGAATCCCCGTATCCGGCAGCGACAAGGAACTGGTAGCCATCAACCTGCATCTGGAAGCCTATGATGATGGATCTGGCAAAGAAGCACAGACAAAGAAACTGTTTGAAATTCTCGAACAGGAAGCCCAGGCTGGCAACTATGTCATTGCCGGCGGTGACTTCAACCAGACTTTCAACAGCATTGATATCTCCGGCTATCCAGTCCTGAAGGACAGATGGCAGCCCGGCACCATTGATGTTTCCACACTGGCTGACAATTACCAGACCCTGATGGACAATTCGGTTCCTTCCTGCCGTTCCCTGGACCAGCCTTTGGATACAGCAGAAAGCAAAGATCCTGCCGATTTCCAGTACTATGTGATCGATGGCTTCCTTGTCTCAAACAACATCACCGTCAATTCCTTTTCCACCCAGGATCTCCAGTTTGAAAACAGTGATCACAATCCCTTACTATTAAATGTCACGCTGCAGTAAGTAGCGTGATTTTTTTCATACATTAAATTTTCATCCCGCTATAATAGGCACAAAGGAGAAAGCATTATGAAAATATTCTTTTATGCCCTGCGGCCCTATGATGAGCTGCCCTATGTCAAACAGTTTGCCGAAGAAACCGGCATTGAATACGGCTGGACAGCCGATTATCCCAACAAAGACAACATGGAACTGTGCAGAGGCAGCGATGTCTTCAGCTGCATCCCCTGTGATATGAGCGCACCTGTCATTGACCAGCTGGCAGATCTTGGCATCAAGTGGATTGCCTGCCGTTCCATCGGATACAACCACGTCGATCTGGAAGAATGCAGAAAGAAAGGCATCCGTGTTTCCAACGTTGCTTACCCGCCGGAATCCGTCGCTGACTATGCCATCATGTGCCTGCTCATGGGACTACGCAAAGTCTCCCATATCCTGAAACGATCAGAAGCACAGGATTACAGCCTCAAAGGCAAGATCGGCAGAGAAATTTCCTTTCTGACTGTCGGAGTCATCGGCACCGGCAGAATCGGCACCACCCTGATCCGCCATCTATCCGGCTTTGGCTGTAAGATTCTGTGCTATGACCCCTATCCCAACAAGACAGCCAGCCAGTATGCCACATACACGGATCTTGATACTCTCCTCAAAGAAGCAGATGCCATCACCCTGCATGCCAATGTCACCCCGGAAAACACCCATCTGTTAAACGAGGAAGCATTTCAAAAGATGAAGGATGGCGTCACGATTGTCAACACATCCCGCGGCCTGCTCATTGATACCGATGCCCTGATCAACGCCATCACAACCGGCAAAGTAGGCTCTGCCGTACTGGATGTACTGGAGAATGAAAACGGCCTGTACTACTACAACCGCACTGGCGATGTAATTGATAACAAGGATATGGCATTGCTGCGTTCTTTCCCGAATGTCACCCTGCTGCCGCACACTGCTTTCTATACCGAAGCTTCCGTGAAAGCCATGGTCGAAGGATGTTTCCAGGGCGCCATTGCCTACCGCGATGGCACAAAGACACCACTGGAAATCCTCTGATACAAAATGATCGTCAAACCGTACATCAAAGAATTTGAAAAACTTAGTTTTGGCATGTTCGTCCACTTCGGTGTCTACAGCCTGATCGGCCAGGGCGAATGGGCAAGAAAACTTGGCACCATGCCACATGAACAATATGACGAGCTTTATCACCAGTTTGATCCAAATCCCAACTGGGCAGACCATATTGCCAAAGTAGCAAAGAACGCCGGCTGCCGCTACATCACCTTAACTACCAGACACCATGATGGTTTCAGCCTGTATGACACCCATGGCCTCAATGACTATGACAGCATGCACGCATGCAGCAGAGATCTGGTCAGAGAATTCGTTGACGCCTGCCATGCCTATAACCTGCTGCCGGTGTTCTACCACACCCTGCTGGATTGGAAGCATCCCGATTACAATACGGACTTTCCAAAGTACCTGGAATACCTGCGCTCATCCGTCAAACTGCTGTGCACCAACTACGGAAAGATCGGCGGCATCTGGTTTGACGGCATGTGGGATAAACCAGATGCCAACTGGGAAGAAGACAAGCTATACCACATGATCCGCACATACCAGCCTGAGGCCATGATCATCAATAACACCGGCTTAAGCAGAAGAGGTGAACTTGGCAACATTGAACTGGATTCCGTCACCTTTGAACGCGGCAAGCCAAAGCCCATCAATCTCAAAGACTCTAACAAATACATAGCCTCTGAGATGTGTGAAGTCTTGTGTGACCACTGGGGCTATGCCAAAGATGATCTGAATTACAAGCCAACCGGCAGAATCATCGAAGAACTCGCAGCGTGTCGAAGATACCGTTCCAACTTCCTGCTCAACCTTGGCCCAAGAGGCGACGGTACTTTAAAGCCCATTGATGAAGCCATGTTTGGCATCATCGGACAATGGACAGCATACTTTGAGGAAGCCCTGCATGATCCATATCCGACAAAGATCGAAATCCAGGATAAGCCCGATGACTTCATCCTGCAGAATGGAACGGATTATTATATCTTCTGCCACCATCTTCCGATGCTGGCAGATCCCAACGTAAATGAACTTACCTCCACTTTGTATGAAGACAAATTCCCATTCACACCAAAGATCACAGGCGTACACTGGCTGGACAGCAATGAACCGCTTCCCTTCACACAGAAAGACGGCATTGCCAGCATCAAAACCAATCCGTTCCACTATGGCCACAACCTGGTGGTACGGGTTGCCAAGATTACAACAGAAAACGAATAGAAAGTAAAACAGAGTGGTATCACACCATTCTGTTTTTGCATAACCAGCCAATCGAATCCTTCTCCATATGCAGAGAATCGGCCTAAAATAAAGGCAGGAGGATAATCACAAATGACACAGTATAATCCTAAAGACGGTTCTCAATACATTCCTTATGAAGCAAGAAGCGGCAATGAATCCATTGTCTATTTCACCCGTGATCTTTCCGCCAAAGGCCTGCAGAAAGCCTATGAACAGGTCAATGGCAATATTACCGGTAAAGTAGGTCTGAAACTGCATACCGGTGAGCCCCACGGCCCTAACATCATTCCCAGAAGCTGGGTAAAGGAACTGCGGGAAGCAGAACCGGAACTCAACAATTCCAATATCGTTGAAACAAACACGTATTATGACGGTGACCGCTATACAACCGAGCAGCACCGCAAGACGCTGGAAATCAATGGCTGGACATTCTGCCCGGTGGATATTATGGATGAAGAAGGAACCGCGGACCTGCCAGTCATCGGCGGCCATCATTTTGACCATATGACTGTTGGCAGCCATATGCTCAACTATGATTCCCTGGTCACCCTGACTCATTTCAAAGGTCATGTCCAGGGCGGCTTTGGCGGCTCCAACAAGAACATCGGCATCGGCTGTGCAGACGGCCGTATTGGCAAGAAGATGATCCACACCTATGAAGGACAGGGACAGTGGTCCATCAAGGAAGAAGACTTCATGGAGCGCATCACAGAGTCTACCAAGGCAACCATTGATCACTTTGGCAGACACGTAACCTATGTCAATGTCATGCGCAACATGTCTGTCTCCTGCGATTGCGAAGGTGTAGCAGCCGAACCGGTTGTCACACCGAATGTCGGTATTCTGGCATCCACCGATATCCTTGCCATTGACCAGGCATGTGTCGATATCGTCTACGCCATGAGAGAAGACCAGCACCATGCCCTGGTAGAACGCATGGAATCCAGACACGGTCTCAGACAGCTGTCCTACATGAAGGAACTTGGCATGGGCAATAACCGCTACATCCTGATTGACCTGGACAATGGCAATGTTCTGATGAGTGTCAAAGATGCTGTACAGAACCTGATCCCGTTTGATCAGGACAATCGTTAATAGCACAAAGAAAGGCAATGATGAAAAGAGCAGTTCTTCCCAAAGAGCTGCTCTTTTCACATACAGAAAGATAAAAAAAGAACCGGTTTCCCGGTCAATAGTGACTCCTGAGGGATTCGAACCCTCGACCCACTGATTAAGAGTCAGTTGCTCTACCAGCTGAGCTAAGGAGTCAGTGCTTTTCAGCGCTCATTTATTATAACGCAGGAGGAATACATTGCAACACTTATTTTTCAAAACCTTAACAGCAGCGTTAAGCACAATATGTCCCCTCTTCTACACGGGATTCAATATGATCATCCAGAATTCCCTGAATATCAGTTATAGAAACATGAAGATCCTCCGCCAGCTGATCAGCAGAAATCCGAAGTGGCATCATGAACTCTTCCCTTAATATCGTTCCAACCGCTGGCCATTCTACTTTTTGACTCATTTGCTTTCTCCACCATTTACTTCACTTTATTCATGCGGCTTTTCTGTGTTTTCGTCAAGTATATGGTCAAAAGTCATCATGATCATACATAGTATCGTAAAAAATACGGATTGACGGATATCTGTATTATGATATTCTGAAGATGCTTTAATAAATAGACTATATCAATTAGTTAAAGCATATGACATTATGGAAAGAAAGAGGACAAAAAATGACAATTTACGAAACATACAAAGGAAAGAAAGTAGATGTAGACTACGAAACCGGCTATCATTTCATCATTGAATATCTCAGTGAGAATGAGCTGGAATGGACTGCCCTTGGCAAACTTGCCAAAGGTGCACCATCCAAAGAGAAAGAGCCCTATGTTTCCTATGATCTCGGTGATGGAAAGTTCATGGTCAACTGGATCGAAGAATCCGGACTGGTTCTTTCTCAGATCGCTGATTTTGCCAATGGAAAGGTTTATGCCTTCATGACATGGCCGGATGATGCCGCCAGAGGACACCGTGGACAGCTGCTGCACAAAGGCACCCTGCGTGTACTGGACTGAGGATACACACATGACAGACAGAATCATGCCGGTAATCTTCTCCGGCCATGGCAGCCCGATGGTTGCCCTGGAACATAACCAGATCACCAGAGAAATGGAAAATGCCGGAGAAACCATTCTCAACAATTATGGAAAGCCAAAGGCAATTCTTGCAATCTCTGCCCACTGGTATACCAATGGCACTTTTATCCAGAGTGCTGAAACACCAAAGCAGGTCTATGACATGTACGGATTCCCACCGGAACTGTATGAAGTCAAATATCCTGTGAAAGGAAACGCAGATCTCACCAATGAAGTACTGACACTGCTTGGCAGAGATGTCTCCATTAACGATACCTGGGGCATCGACCATGGCACCTGGACAGTGCTTGTACACATGTTTCCCAAAGCAGATATCCCGGTCGTACAGCTGTCCGTCAACGGTAATCTGAAACCAGAAGAATGCTTTGCGATCGGTCAAAAGCTTTCTGCATTAAGAAAGCAGGGATATCTGATCTTTGGAAGCGGCAATGTTGTCCACAATCTGATGAGAGTCGAATGGGACAATGAAGGCGGCACACCCATGGCATACCGCTTCAACGATGCCATCCGCAATGCCGTCATCAATCATGACAATGACACTGTCATCCAGTATGACAAGCTGCCCGATGCCGCCTATGCCGTACCGACACCAGACCACTATCTGCCCCTGCTGTACTGCCTTGGTGCAGCCGGACAGGACGATGTCACTGTTTTCAACGATGTCTGCAATCTTGGCTCCATGGCCATGACAGGATTTCTCTTTGAATCACAAAAGCAGTAAAAATCAGGAAAGAAGGAATACGATGGAAGAAGTATATGAATTTCTCAAGAATGCAAAGACATGGTATCTGGCCACTGTCGATGAAGAAGGCAATCCACAGGTACGCCCCTTCGGTGCCCAGAACATCTTTGAAGGAAAACTCTACATCCAGACAGGCTTGAAAAAGAAAGTCGCAAAACAGATGCTCTCCCATCCCCGCATTGCCATTACTGGCATGTACCAGGGAAAATGGATCCGATTGAATGCGGATGCCATCTATGATGCGCGCATCGAAGCACAGCAGTCCATGCTGGATGCCAACCCCGGCTTAAAACACATGTATCAGGCCGGTGATGGCAACACTGCTGTCTTCTATCTCAAGAATGCTGTGGCAGAAATCTGCAGCTTCACAGAAGCGCCAGAAATCATCAGATTCTAAGTATCCCAGACCAGTGAAAACCACTGGCCTTTTTTCAACCCATCAGCAGGTGTACACATAGAAATCACATTGGCAGGCTATGCTTTTCCCTGTAATCAACAGGAGGTTCTTTCCAAATGAAAAAGCATTGGGGTATCAATAGCATAGCCCTGTTAATGACAGGATCACTGCTGCTGGTGGGATGCAGCAGCAGTGCTGCAGCCACAGCATCTGCCGACGCATCCGCCACAGACGTATCATCCACCCTGTCACTGTCATCCCTTTCCTCAGGGCAGATCACCACAACCCTTGCAAAAATTGACAATACAAAGTGGCTGTATAACAGCGATGATAATGTCTATTACCAGCTCGGCATTCAGTATTGTGGAACACCGGCCGATGCCAATGTTGAACAATTAGCCATCTTTGTGCCAGGTGCCTATATGAATGCCACAGATAACGGTGATGGCACCTATACATGCACACTGAACACGTCAAATACCATATCCGGCTATACGGCATCCACGGCACCCATCGTCATGCCCGTCAATACACCAGGCTATTCACAGCAGGATGCATTAACAGAATACACAAGCTCTGTCACAGATTATACAAGTGCCGGTTTCATCTATGTCCATGCCGGCTGCCGGGGCAGAGATGCCGGGGCCCCGGCCGGTGTCACAGACCTCAAAGCAGCAGTCCGCTATCTGCGCTATAACAGCGGCAATATTCCCGGTGATACGGAAAGCATCTTCAGCTTCGGCATGTCCGGCGGCGGTGCCCTGTCAGTTCTTCTAGGCACAACCGGCGACAATGCCCTGTATGGCCCCTATCTCACAGCCATCGGTGCCGTCACCGGTGTCAGTGATGCCATCAAAGGATCACAGGGCTGGTGTCCTATCACATCCCTGGATTCCGCCGATGAAGCATATGAATGGAACATGGGCACGACCAGATCCAATCTCAGTGAGGAAGAACAGACGATCTCCAGCGATCTCACCGAAGCCTTTGCCACCTACATCAACAGCATCGGCCTCACCGACACAAACGGCAATATTCTCACCCTGGAACAGTCCGATGACGGCAATTACCAGGCCGGATCCTACTATGACTACATCAAGTCTGTCATCGAAGAATCTTTGAACAACTTCCTCTCTGATACCACCTTCCCATATACTGCCTCCAGCAGTAATGCACAGGGCGGTGCACCATCCGGCAATGCACCATCTGGATCTGCACCTGGCAATGGCGGCAGTGCACCTGACATGTCATCCAGCGCTACAACAAACAGTGATTCCAGCAGCCCCCAGTCGCAGGAAAGCATTGACAACATTTCCAGAACAGAGAATACCAGCGGCATTGCCCTTTCCGGCACCTATGAAACTGTGCAGGATTACATCGATGCTCTGAATGCCAACGGCACCTGGGTGAATTATGATGCTGAAACAAACACCGCCACCATTACCAGCATTTCTGACTTTGCCAAAGCTGTCAAAACCGCCAGTAAATCGCTTGGCGCCTTTGACCAGTTGGATGACGGCCAGGGTGAAAATACCCTGTTTGGCTATGGCGATGGCAGTGGTGCCCACTTTGACAGCCTGTTAGCAGAAATCCTCGCCAATGAAGGCAGCAGCTATGCCAGTGATTATGCCAATGACATGACAAGAACTGACAGTGCAGGCAATACGGTCTCCACAAGAGTCAACATGTACAGCCCGCTCTACTATCTGCTGCCATCCAGTGCCGGATACAACACTTCCAAAGTGGCATCCTGCTTCCGGATCAACACCGGTATCTTCCAGAGTGATACCGCGCTCACCACCGAAGCCAACCTTGTCCTGGCACTGCAGAACTATGGCGCAGACACCGATTATTCATTTGTCTGGGGACTTGACCACACCATGGCAGAGCGTTCCGGAGAGAGCACCGCCAACTTCATTGCCTGGGTCAATGAATGCATGGGCACACAGGCATAACGCACGATGAAAGAACCTGTCAGACAGCAGACAGGTTTTTTTATCACTCTTCTGTTCATTTCCAGTCAAATTGTACAAAACAAGCACATTTTGTTGTAAGCTGTACATTGCATGAAACAATCAAAACAAAGGCACATCCAACAGCACCCTTATGCCGAACAAATTGTCCAGATCCTTCTATTGCTGTTTCTGATCGGTGAACTCATTCTGTTTCTTACCATCTTTCATCAGATCAACGGCGCCTCCAAGGTCATTAACTATGCCGGCATTGTCCGCGGCTGTTCCCAGCGCGTCGTCAAGCGGGAAATGGCTGGTGAAAACAGCGATGATCTGATCCGGTATCTGGATGAAATCCTCGACGGCCTGGAAAACGGCGGATCCCAGTACCACCTGATCCAGCTGAAAGACAAAGATTTCCAGAACAAGCTGCAGGAACAGACCGTACAGTGGAACGACATCAAAGCAGAAATCGAAACGCTTCGTACAACCGATACAGAAGAAATACGTGCCTCCCTGCTGCAGCAGAGTGAGGACTACTACACACTCTGTGATACATCAGTGACACTGGCCCAGAATTATTCACAGTCACTTGTCAAAACGCTGAATTATCACGAGATCTTCATTGTCATGGATCTTGCCATTCTCAGCATCATTACCCTGCACCGCTACTGGCTTGCGGCCATGACATCAAGGCGCAATTCCGTCATGGAAAAACAGATGTATGATGATTCTTTGACTGGTGCTAAAAACCGCAAATATTATGAGGCACGAATCAAAAACAGCCATGTGATTCATGATTCCAGCATTGTCTATATTGATCTTGACCACCTGAAATACATCAATGACAACTTCGGCCACGATGCCGGTGATGCATATCTGAAAAAAGCCGTCAATCATCTGAAGAATGCCTTCCGTACATCCGACATCATCATCCGCATGGGCGGCGATGAATTCCTTGTCATCCTGCTGGGATGCCATGAAAAAGCAGCTGAAATCATCATGGACAAAGCCCTGAGCAGTTTCCGCCAGACCAACGATACCAAATACCCCTGCAGCTTCAGCTATGGCATCAGCTATATCGGCGATGGCAGTACAAAAACCATTGCCCAGGCCATTGCGGAAGCAGATGAAAAAATGTATGCCTACAAGAAAGACCATCAGATCATCCGCGGAGAATGACCTGATGGCTTTTTGCTATTTCATAAACTCAGACAGACTGTGATACACCGTACCATTGATGCCAGTACAAGACTTTGCACAAAGAAGCGCACTGAGCACGGCTTCCTCACACATCTCACTGACCGCTTCAAACACAGGATCCAGCATCTGATCCGGATAGACAGAGAAAGACTGCAGCTTATCAACAGGCTTTACTCTGCCTGCCGTGGTAAAGCCAATCACCACCTCACCAGAGCCATTGCCTGTATAGCCTCCCAGTCTTGCAAGACCATTGGGACCCCGGCGCAATACCCGCTTCAGCTGACGGGATGACAGCGGACAGTCACATGCCAGTATCATCATGATCGATCCCTTATCATCCTTAGTTTCGGCAATCCTTTCCGCAATCTCTGCACCGACATTACTGCCATGCACGCGCAGACATCTTGTTCTGCCAAAATTTGCCTGCACAAGCAGTCCAAACGTATACGTCTGTTTTTTCAGTGTCACCAGCCAGGAAGCAGAACCAATACCGCCCTTGAGACCAAAGCATACCGTGCCGCTCCCTGCTCCCACTGCACCAAGCTCAAATGTTTCAGAGGCAGAAGAGAATGCCGCTTCCAGCTGCTTCTCGCCAAGTATACGGTCCTGTATCACATTGCACAAAGAATCATTGCACTCACCAACCACCGGATTGATCGATGACACCGTCACACCACGCTTTTTCTCCAGAGCAATCATGTGCTCCACAAGCCCATCTGCCATCTTTCCCACATCCAATGTATTGGTCAAAACAATCGGTGTCTCCAGTGTCCCAAGCTCATCAATCTGCACAAGCCCCATACTTTTGCCAAAGCCATTCTGCACATGGCAGGCAGCGATATATTTGCTTTCAAACACAGATGGAAACACATCCTCACGCTGAGGCAGAATGACCGTAATCCCGGTATGATGGTTCTCTTCAGCACAGGTATAGTGTCCCACCAGTACACCCGGTACATCCGTGATCAGATTTCTTTTGCCAGATGGGTAAAAGCTGTCTGTCAGATCTCTTGCTTTCATCGCTGCTCACCAAACGCAGTGCTGCGCACAACAAGATCCTGAAACAGCTTATTCATCACCGGATTGCTTTCCAGCAGTCCCTCCGGATGCCACTGCACTGCCACAATCTTACCATCATGATCTTCCAGCCCTTCAATAACACCATCACGGGCACGTGCATTCACAAACAGTCCCGGAGCCGCTTCCTTGACGGCCTGATGATGCATCGAATTGGTCATCACCACACTCTGTCCAAACAGATGTTCCAGATAACTGCCTGGGGTAATCTCCACATGATGTGTAAGATAGCTGCGCTTTCCAGACTGCAGGTGCATGAAATGTTTCTTTGACATCTCATCCAGGTCCTGCCACAACGTACCGCCCATCATCACATTGATAAACTGAATGCCCCGGCAGATGCCAAGCATCGGCAGACCAACACTTCTGGCATAGTCAAATGCCTGTTTCCATGAGGCATCAATCTCCGGCCGGTATTCACCACACTCCGGCAGCGGCTCTTGGCCATACAGATGGGGATCCACATCCTCACCGCCCGGAAACAGAATGCCATCCAGATGGCTCATCACAGAACCCGCATCTTCCTGAAGCACCTCATGCGGCAGTACAACCGGCACACCGCCATTCACCAGTACGGCATGAATATAGTCCGCATTGCAGTACTCCTTCTCAGCACTGATAAACCTGCCAGGCTCACTCATAAACGAATCACCGGCAATACCAATCAACGGTTTCATAGTGCCTCCTTCTTTGTAAAAAGATAAAAGCCAGGATCACGATTGGCCGTATCATCCAGCAGCACCTGACCCAGAGAACGGCACACATTGCCATCCTTCTTCACCAGACCCTCTCTGCCTTTTTCCTCATACTTATGCGGATAATAGCTTGGATCCAGAATCAGAAACTCCCGTGTTTTCTGATCATAGTCAAACACATAGATATAATGGCCGCCATGGGAATACGTACCAACATGTCCCTGCCTGTCACCGCCCACATTGGCAATGCACAAGCCGCCATTCTCCAGGCAGGAAGTCACATCAGACAGGGAATTGCTGTAAGACATAGCCAGTCCATACTCTGTACACAAAGCCTCACCAAAGCGCTTCATGTCCGTCCCTGGAGAAAGATTTGCCTGACAGGAATAGGACAGCTGCAAAAGATCCTTCAGCGGCACTTTGATGCCAAAGAAATCATACAGCATCATGCCTGCACTGCACAGACCACAGCCTGCCTCCTTGATCGACCCATGTTCATAAAAAGCCGGATCACTTTTTGCCTGTACATCGGTCAGGTACTCCACATCCGGATACTCATTCTGATTCAGATAATACGTTCCTTTTTCCATAATCACCCTCTTGAATTGCGGCCATTATAGCACCACAGCACTTTTTCTACTGCTTTATACAATGAAAGCATCCTTGCATCAAACACATACAATTTCGTCTGCCTGATGGTTTTCACCCTGTTTCCATTCAGCCATCACTTTCCCCGGAGTATAATAGGTGCCGGAGGACTATCATGCACGCAATCAACGAAACTGTAACAAACCTGCATAATGGCGTCCGTGTACCGACGCTTGGCTATCGTGTCATTCCCGGTCATGCCAACACCGTCAACAATGTTCTGACTGCTCTTTCTGCCGGTATCCGGCACTTTGATATATCCAGCCATCCTGATGTGGAAAAAGCCTTTGCCAAAGCTGCTGCAAAGACCAACATTCCCCGGGAAGAGCTGTTTCTCACGGTGCGCATTGCCAATGCAGACCATGGCTATGAGCGCGCTATTCATGCGTTCCGCAACTCTTTGACCAGACTGCAGACAGACTATGCCGACCTGTTGATGATTGACTGGCCGAACCCGAAAATGTACCGGGAGAACTATGAGCAGATGGCCATTGAAACATGGAAGGCACTGGAAACAGCCTACAAGAGCGGTGCTGCCAGAGCCATCGGTGTTGCCAACTATGAAGCCAGACATATTGAATTCTGCCTCGAGCACGCTGAAATTGCCCCGATGGTGAATGAAGCACGCATCTATCCGGGCTTTCCATTTACCGACAACCTGTACTGTGCCAATGAGCACCGTATCCAGACCGAAGGCTTCCTGCCTGAGAACTACCAGGCTGTCCTGAGCTCCAGAGAACTTGCCATATTTGCAGAGAAATACAAGGTTACGCCGCTGCAGATCTTTGTACGCTATCTGTTTGAAAAGGGATGCATTGCCCTGCTCTATGGCGAAGATCAAAAAGAGCTGGAAAGCTGCTTCAATGCCTACAACTTCCAGCTCAATCCAGATGATGTCAAATACATGGATGTCATGAAAAACTACGGACCGGAAAACATCAATCCGGATGAAGCAGACTTCTAAGGAATGCAGAGCGCATTCCTTTTTTACTGCAGTTGCGATAACGCCTGAGACTCTTTGATCTTTCTGTCTGTGACTTTCAGGCAGTAAATGCTTAATGGAATCAGAAACAGCGATGCCGTTGTCCAGGCTGTCTGATCTGCCCAGGTGATGGCATCATAGCCAAACTTTGAAACAAAGCCAAGTGTAACAACACTGCGGGCAGTCATTTCGACAAGACCAGAGAACATGGCAAGAGAGGAGAAGCCAAGACCCTGAACGGCCATTCTGGAAGTAATCAGAATACCAAGCATCGGATAGAAATAGCCCATCCGCCGCAGATACTTGGCGCTGGCATCCAGCACAGCCGCTTCCTTTGCGGACACAAACAGCATACTCATCGTGCGGCCGAAGAACACCAGGATCACGCAGGCAAACAGTCCATATATAACCGCTGTCAGCAGACCGTCCCGGAACCCTTCATGAATACGGTCAAGCTGATGAGCACCATTGTTCTGCGATACAAAAGTGCTGACTGCAGAGCCCAAGGCATCAAACGGGCACATCATCAGCTGCTTGATACGCAGGCCTGCCGTAAAACCAGACACATACACTGTGCCAAGGGAATTATTGCCAGACTGCATGACCATAGAGCCAATTGCCGTAATGGAAAACTGCAGTCCCATCGGCAGGCCCATTCCCAGCAGCATCTTTGTATGCGAACCATCCAGAACCATATCGGATTTATCAAGGTGCAGCAGGACAAACCGCCTGGCGATCAGGATCAGACAGAGAACACCGCTGACTGCCTGCGATGCAATTGTGGCAATCGCTGCACCTGCGCATCCCCAGTGCAGCACCAGAATGCAGAAGAAATCCAGACCGATGTTCAATACCGCAGAAAAAGCCAGAAAATAAAACGGTGTCTTTGAATCACCAATAGCACGCAGAATAGCACTGAGATAGTTATACAGCAGTGTAAAAGGAATACCGCCAAAGATGATGACAAGATACCAGTAGGCATTGTCATAGATTTCATCATTGACCTGCAGAAGATGCAGAATCTTCGGGCATAACAGCACGGCCGCCACCGTGATCATCACACCCATAATCGCGGTCCAGACAGCACCGCCAAACTCATATCGGCGCATATCTTTCTCATCGCCAGCGCCAAACCGTGTTGCCAGCGGAATCGCAAAGCCCTGACAGATGCCAATGCAGAAACCAAGGACAAGGAACTGAACACTGGACGTAGCACCAACCGATGCCAGTGCCTTGGAGCCAAGCGTCTGGCCGACAATCGCTGCATCCATCATGTTGTAAAACTGCTGAAACAGATTTCCCAGCAGCAGCGGAATACTGAAACTCAGAATCAATTTCAAGGCATTTCCACTGGTCATACTCTTTTTCATATCCCATTCCCCCTTCTTGTATCGAGCGTTGTCGAAAACTCTTAGGAGTACAGGCAACGCTCTTTTCTCTGTGCTCCTCATTTCATAATCCCCCCACTTTTTCGCTGTCAACTCTTGACAAAATTTTCAGCGTGCCATGCTCGCTTCGCTCGCTTTTCTTGAAAAGGTGGGAGGTGAGTGAAATGCTCAAACATATCTCTTCGTCCCTGGAATATCGTGCTTTCCTTAGGGATGAAAAAGATCATCTTGGTTATGCTCAGCTTAAACGACTGGATACTTCTAAGTTCCATTCTGCTTTGCATAAGCTTCGGAAGCTGGACGTCGATCTTGCCGTAGATGTTCTGTTTCCTCTCTACTCTGTTACCGGCCGTCCGGCTCATGACCCCGCTGTGCTCATCCGGTCCTTCATTCTCATGCAGCACCTCGGGTATTTGTCCATTCATAACTGGTGTGCAGATCTGTCTTCTGATTCTCTGCTTCAATGGCTGATTGGCTCTTTCTCTCCGCCTGGTCCTGCTTCTCATTACGACTTTATCAATCGTTTAACGCACTCAGATCCACATCTCTCTGATCTGCTGCAGCAGGGTTACTATACGAAGCCTTCTCAAAAGAAACCCAAGAACCATGACAAGCTGATTAACTATTCACATTCCGAAACCTTATATCTCGCTGACAAATATAAAAACGGCGCCGAATGGGATCGGGATCGGATGATCTACACACTTCAGTCTCTCTTCAATGCACTGGCTGTGATTCCTTCGTCCGACATGGGATTCATTGAGTCGAATAATCTCATCTTGTCCGGAGATGGTTCTTCGCTTCACATCCACGCCTCTCCATTTGGCCACAAAGTCAAATTGGATAAGGATGGAAATCCTCTCGTCCGCTATTCTGCACCTGACGCTGACATCGGATGGGACAGTGATCTTGAGTCCTACTATCTCGGCTACACTCTTTACAACATCTCGTACCACAATCCCCATAGATCAGTAGACTTGCCTATCTATATCGATCTTGAGAAAGCCTCACGGCACGATGCTTTGACCACCATATCTGCCTCAGCACGTCTGTTTGACATGAATCCCGATATCCACCCGCGATACATGTGCTTTGACGCAGCTTCTGACAGTCTTGCCATCTTTCAGTTCTTCCGTCACAAGAATATTATTCCCATCATCGACCGCAATCAACGGTCTGCTGGGGACAATCCCTTTGATAAGTTCAAGCTGAATGAGAATGGCGTGCCTGTTTGTCCGAATGGAACACCGATGTATGACTATGGCTACGACATTCAGAGAA
>NZ_JAZHUW010000033.1:0-25905 GCF_036453465.1 Lactimicrobium sp. | reverse complement strand
AGAAAGACAGCCGTTGGGTAAGCAAGCTCAACGGCTGTAAGCATTCAAGGGATAATATTTCTGGAAGCTAAGATATAAATATAAAAAAACATCGAATGAAAAAGATAAAATATAAAAATAGTATCTTATATATAATGTATACATGATAAAATGGGTTTGACCTAAGAAGGAGAAATGATATGAATCATTCGATCATAAAGCAGGTGATCATTGATCAGCTGGAAGATATTCAGAGTTTTCAGATTATTCCCCGTGATTATCAATTTGAAAAAAATGCGAATTATATTCTTGTTGGACTGCGAAGAGGTGGAAAATCTACAATATTATATTCACTTGCAAAAAATCTTGTAAGAGATGGGATGGATTGGTCACAGATTTGCTATTTGAATTTTGAGGATGACCGTCTGCTTGGCTTCGAATTGAAAGATTTTAATGATGTTATTGGTGCTGCAAATGAACTTGCAAATGGGAAAACGATAATTTACTTCTTTGATGAAATTCAGAATAATGAAGGCTGGGAGCATTTTGCAAGAAGAATGGCAGATCATCACCATCGTGTATATATTTCTGGAAGTAATGCCAGAATGCTGAGTAATGAAATGGAATCGGTTCTCGGCGGAAGATATTTGTCAAAGATGATCATGCCATTTTCTTTCAGAGAGGTTTTGCGGTTTAAGAAAATTGACAGCTCTGATGCGGCGCAGCTATCAACTGTAAAAAGTGCACAAATCAGAGTTGCCTGTGAGAGGTATCTTCATGTTGGCGGCCTTCCTGATGCACAGCAGATGGACCAGCCCAGAGAGTATATCAAGAGTGTATATGAAAAAGTGATACTCGGAGATATCGGAGAGAGAGAAAAAATTCAGAATAAGATGGCGCTGCGGCTGATGGTAAAGAAAATCGCCGAAGTTGTTATGCATGAAATTTCATTTTCATCACTTGCGGGTAATGTCAAAGCTGCCGGTGCCAGGTGCACAACAGATACCATGATTGAATATGCAGGTTATGCGGAAAATGCTTACCTTTTGTTTCGTACAAGAAATTTCTTTTCTAAATTCTCTGAAAAAGAAGGAATACCACGTTTCTATTTCTTTGATAATGGCTTTTTATCTTTGTTCCTTGTGAATAAAGATTCAGCTTTGCTGGAGAATGCTGTGGCAGTCATGCTGAAACGCAATTGTGCAGAGGAAATATACTATCTTAAATCATCACAAACAGGTGTGGATATTGATTTCTATCTGCCGGAAAGCAAAACGGCAATTCAGGTGTGTTATTCTCTGCAGGATGCGCAGGAAAGAGAAGTAAGATCTTTTTCCCTTGCTTTGAAGTATTCACCTGAATTGATTCAAAATATGCTGATTGTAACGTATGAAGAAGAAGACATGATTTCATTGGATGAGAAACATGTGATTCGGGTTTTGCCACTTTGGAAGTTTCTGCTGCAGGAAAAAACATCTCTGCTTACAGGAGCTGTTTCCTGCTGAGAGATGCTTTTATGAAATAATCAATCGTTTCCTTATACCAGATTGATGAACATGGTAATGATCAGGGAGTTGATGAAGTCCGCAAACAGGGAGCCTACAATCGGGATGAGCAGGAATGCCTTGATGCTTTCGCCATGCTTTTCAGTGACTGCCTGCATGTTTGCCATGGCATTGGGAGTGGCACCCATACCAAAGCCGCAGACACCTGCCGCAATCACTGCCGCATCATAATCACTGCCCATGAGTTTGAAAATGATGAACCGGGCATAGACAAACATCAGTACAGTCTGTCCTACCAGCAGAATAATCAATGGCATAGCCAGGTCTGCCAGCTGCCAGATTTTCAGTGTAATCATGGCAATGCCAAGGAAGATGGAAAGACAGATACTGCCAAAGGATTCAATTTCTTCCGTGTGGATGGCAATCTTGCCGGAGATTTCAGCGATGTTGCGGAAGATGGCAGCCGCAATCATGGCACCAATATAGATTGGAAAGGTCATGCCTGTTTTGGATAACAGCCAGGACAGAATGGTGCCGATGCCAGCGCAGACAATCAGTTCAAACACGGCATTGGGATAATTCTCAAGCCCTTTGATTGTTTCCTGCATGTTTTCATGATGGGATGCATCTTCCTTTGGCTGCAGATGTTTCTTATTGATAAGACCATTGGCCAGAGGGCCGCCCATTAAGGAACCCATGATCAGGCCGAAGGTTGCAGCAGCGGTCGCAATCGTTGTGGCACCGGTAATACCGAAGTCTTCCAGAACCGGACCAAAGGCACCGGCTGTGCCATGGCCGCCAACCATCGGAATCGAACCCGTACACAGGCCAATCAATGCATCAATATGCAGCAAATGGGAAAGACCAACGGCCACACCGTTCTGGGCTGTAATTAGAAGAATGACCAGAACAAGAAAGAGAAACAGATCCTTTCCGCCTTCTTTGAGAACCTTGATATTGGCCTGAAAGCCGACGGACGTAAAGAAGAGAACCATTGCCACTTCACTTAAGGAGCTGTCAAAGGAAATCTCGGCAATGCCAATGACATACAGGATACAGGTAAGAATGGAGAAGACCAGTCCGCCGGCAACCGGAGCAGGAATGCAGAAGCGCTCCAGCAGCGGTATCTTTTTCTTCAGCCAGGATCCAAAGGCAAGCACAACAACAGCCATTGCCATGGTCTGATAGCGGTCAAGTGTCAGTGAGATCATTGTGCCGCCTCCGCATGAATGCCGTGCTCTTCATACCATTTCAAGGCACCTTCATGGAAGGGTATCGTGATGCCTTTGACAGATTCATGGGGATCAAGATTCAGATCTACACTGACACTGCTTTGCAGATCCTCTGTATTTTCAAAGAGTATGTCTGTCATGTCATAGATCAGATCTGTGGATGTTTCATTGGATGCCACAAGCACAGACCGTACCCCAACCGTATCAACATCCGTTTCATTGCTGTATGTACCGGCAGGAATTGTCACTTCTTCCAGCCCTGGTGCCAGGGCCAGAATATGGCTGCGCATATCATCATCCAAAGACAGCAGTTTAATCTCATCTTCATGTTCTTTGAGAATCTGGGCAGGTGCCCCAGCGGTCACAAACATGGCATCAATATCCTTCTTTAACAGATGGTCCATGGCATCTTCATAATCGTAATTCAGTGTGGTCACATCACCTTCCTGCAGGCCTGCCGCATCCAGAAGCTCTTTGGCATTGCGCTCTGTGCCGCTTTCTTCCTGCCCGATGGAAACCTTCTTTCCCTGCAGATCAAAGAGATTTGCAATCTCAGAATCTTTGCACACCACAATCTGCACAGCTTCCGTATACAGAGAGGCAATGGCAGAATATGTCTTTGCATTATCCGTAGCGGCACTGTCATCCGCATAGTACATCTCATTGATCAGATCTGACTGGGCAATGCCGATCTGGATATATCCTTCTGATAACAGCCGTAAGTTGGCAGCAGATCCGGCCGTGGAGCGCACACTGATCTGACTGTCAGGATCCTTTTCTTTTATCAGCTCTGCCAGTTTGGTGCCAAAGCTGTAATAGACACCACCCTGCGGTGCCGTGCCAAACCGGAGTGATGTTTTACCAGAACATCCACTGAGTATCAGAGTGGCGGCTATGATGGCAGCTGTGATTGTTTTCTTCATGCATGTCCCCCTTAAGCGGTGAGATTATAGCACAGGCAGATTGTATTTCTGATGGAAAGAGCAGGATAGGCTGCTGTAACAAATCAAAGAAAAAGCATCGCACCTTAGAAGAATAACTTCTTGCGGCGGGATGCTTCACTGATCAGATCATAGCTGTCAAGAATGTGACAGTTGAGTCCTTCAATCACAGATAATGCTCTGTGCAGGTATTCATCTGTGAGAAACAGGTTTGGATCATGGATATCCATGCCAATGATGACATCACAGTTTTTCTTTGCAAATTCTTCAAAGAAGATACGGACCGGATAGGCATAGCGCTCACCATCCTGGTATTCCCGTTTACCATAGCGCACACCAGAGCCGCAGTTAAGCTCCAGGGGGATGTGGTACGTATTGGAAATAACCGCAATTCTTGCTGCAATCTGCCTGACACCTTCATCAATCACCGGATAGGACCACATGCATACATCCGGATGGGCAATATAATCACACAGGTTGTGCCTGCATGCATATTCAATCTGGTCTGTATAGGCATCCAGCTCTTTCTTTGTCAGCAGATCATAGGAACTTTTTCCGCTATAGCTGAGATTGTGCTGGCCAAGAATGCAGTACTCACTGCGCTCTCTCCACTTCCTTAATGTTTCCCACTCACTCTGATAACATTCCACTTCCATGCCGACATGGATTTCAATCTGGTCCTTGTATTTGTTTTTCAATGCTGTAATGGATGAAAAGTAATCATCCACCTGCTCAATATTCATTCTTTCGGTTGGCTCTGGATCTTTGTATGGGGCATGATCTGAGAAGCCAAGCACTTTGACACCTGCCTGAATGGCAGCCTTGACATAGTCTTCATCTTTGCCGACGGCATGGCCGCAGCGGCTTGTATGGGTATGAAAGTTGCGCTCAATCATCATCGTTATCCTTTCTTAAGGGGGAGAATACATGCAGTTGGCAATTGCGTCAAGCACACAGCAATGTATCTTTTTCCTGTTTGCAATTTTATGTGAACAGACATAAGATGCCTGTATGTTATTTGGCTATAAACAGATTATTTCTTTGAACGAGAATGAAAGCGGCGTGTTCCGGTATGTCATTGAACATCCTACGGCTGCAGTATCGATGAATATCCGTGAGCTGGCCCAGGAGACCAATACATCAACGGCAACCGTTGCCCGCATGTATAAGAAGCTTGGCTGTGCCTCCTATCCTGTGTTTTTAAGCAGGATTCAGGCATATGAACAGCAGATGCCGGATATGAATACATGTGCCGGCTATACTGTTTCTGCCCTGCAGGAAACCGTTGACAAGATCCAGAAGGACAACGATCCCTGGCAGAAAGCAGTCAGGATGATTCTGGAAAGTGATGCTGTGACGGTCATGGGCTGCGGCAACTGCGGTGCCCTGGCGGAATATGCAGCCCGCTATCTGTCCAATGCCGGCTTTTATGCCACTGCCGTTACAGACGTGTTTTATCCACCCCGGCTTGGCAATACACAGAAACATCTGATCCTGATGCTATCGGAAAGCGGTGAAAACCGGGAACTGGTCAAACAGGCAAAGCTGAACCAGAAGTATGGCAGCCATCTTGTGGTCATGAGTTCCAATCCGGATTCCACCCTGGCAAGTCTGGCAGAGGTGGCACTTCCCATTACCATGCCAAGGTTTCTCTTGCCGCAGACCTATGATCTGACCAGCGGCATCTCCATGCTGTATGGCATTGAGTACCTGGGGCAGGAACTGCTGCGGCAGAATGATCGGATCAAGAAGATCGATCCCAAGATTGATCTGGATGCTGGCAAAGCATGATGCCGGCATCTTTTTTTTATGCATTGTATTGACGTGAATGGTAGAACGACTATACTTTACATATGAACAGTTGTTCAACTGTTTGACAAAGAAAACAAGAGGATATGGATATGAGCGAGCATGCATTAAGAACATACAAGCTGGATGTCACTACAGACTGTGCCGACTGTGCAGCCAAGGTGGAAAGAGCCGTAGCCGGTATTGAGGGACTGGACAATGTTTCTCTGTCCTTTATGTCACATACGCTGCGCTATGACTGTGATCCTTCGCAGCAGAAAGAGATGAAGGCAAAGATCAAGGATGTCATCATGGACGTTGAGCCTGAGGCTGAGATCAGGGATGAGGAAGAAAACATCACCCGGAAGTTTGCCATTACCGGCATTGACTGCCAGGATTGTGCAGACAAGCTGGAAGAAAGCTTCAGGAAGATTGAAGGGATTCAGGATGTGAAGCTGTCCTTTCTCAAGGAATCACTGTCCTATACATGCCGTAAGGATGATGATGCCCGTATTGAGAAAGAGGTGCGCAGTATTGCGGCCAGTGAAGAACCGGATGCGCGCATCGTGGATCAGGCAAAAGAGCAGAAGAAGATCTATGTCTTCTCCATTACCGATATTGACTGTGCAGACTGTGCCGCCAAGCTGGAAAAGAAGATTGCTGAGATTGATGACATTTCTGATGTGGCCCTTGACTTCATGAACTGCCGGCTCAGCTATTCGGCGGATGTTAAGGATGCCAGCCGTATTGAGCGGGAAATGCGTGCGGTAGTCGCCAGAAACGAACCGGATGCCAAAGTATCTGTTCTGAATGAAAAGAAAGAAGAAAAGGCAGAAGAGGAAGAAGAGGAAGACAGCCGGAAGATGCTGATCAGGTTAATCATTGGTGCCATTCTGTTTGTGCTTTCGCTTGTTACCCATGGTGCATTTGCCGTTGTATCCGGGCTGGCATCATATCTTGTACTTGGCTATGATGTCATCCTCAAGGCATTCCGCGGCATCGGCCATGGCCAGATCTTTGATGAACATTTCCTGATGACAGTGGCGACCTTTGCGGCGATCTATCTGCGTGATTTCAAGGAAGCAGCTGGTGTCATGCTGTTCTATCAGATTGGTGAATACTTCCAGGATATGGCAGTTGACCACAGCCGTAAATCCATCGGCTCTCTGATGGCAATCCGTCCTGACTATGCCATGGTCAAACAGGATGGTGAATGGGTGAAGGTGGATCCTTCTGCGGTTAATCCGGGTGATATTGTACAGGTCAAGCCGGGTGAGAAAGTACCGCTGGATGGTGTTGTGGTGGCTGGTGCGGCATCATTGAACACTGCTTCTTTAACCGGTGAAAGTAAACCGGTAGATGTGGATGTCAATGACAATGTTCTGTCCGGCTCCATCAATGAAAACGGCGTGCTGGAGATCAAAGTGACCAAGGCCTATGGTGATTCCACCGTCGCAAAGATTCTGGATCTGGTGGAAAACAGTGATGCCCACAAGGCCAAGGCAGAAAACTTCATCACCAAGTTCTCCCGTATTTATACACCGGCAGTTGTTCTGGCAGCCGTAGTAACAGCCATTGTTGTCTCTTTGATGGGCTATGGCGTGCAGGAAGGCATCTATCGTGCCTGCACATTCCTGGTTATCTCCTGCCCATGTGCTCTTGTTATTTCCATTCCGCTGAGCTTCTTTGGAGGTATCGGCGGCCTGAGTTCCAGAGGTGTTCTGGTCAAGGGTGCCAACCTGATTGAGGCACTTGCAAAAACAGAAAATGTCGTCATGGACAAGACCGGTACTCTGACCAGCGGTGTGTTTGCGGTTGAAAAGATTGTTGGTGAAAATCCGGATGAGATTCTCGAATCTGCCAGTGCGGTGGAATACTACTCGAACCACCCGATTGCCAAAGGTATCAAGGCTGGCTTCAAGGGCACGATTTCAGAAAGTGATCTCAGCAATGTCAATGAGATTGCCGGCCGCGGTCTTGCCGTTGACTACAAAGGGTATCATCTGCTGGCTGGCAATGGCAGGCTGATGAAGGACAATGGCATTGCTTTTGAAGAAGTCAATGAGCCTGGCACGCTTGTTTATGTGGCAAAAGATGGAAACTATCTTGGCGCTCTGGTGCTGCGCGATCAGCTCAAACCGACGGCAAGGCAGGCTGTCTCTGATCTGCATGCCATGGGCAGAAAGGTCATGATTGTTTCCGGCGATAACCAGGCCATTACCGATCTGGCTGGCAAAGAACTCGGCGTAGATGCGGCCTATGGTGCCTGCATGCCGGCCGACAAAGTAGAGCGTGTACAGGCGATTCATAACCAGGGTGTGACAGCGTTTGTCGGCGATGGTGTCAATGATGCGCCGGTGCTGGCTGCTGCGGATACTGGTATTGCCATGGGGGCGCTTGGCTCCGATGCGGCGATTGAAGCCGCTGATGTTGTCATCATGGATGATGATCCTGCCAAAGTATCTCTTGCTATTTCCGCAGCCAGAAGAATTCTGCGGGTATCCAATGAGAACATTGTCTTTGCCATTGTGGTAAAGCTGGTCTGCCTTGTGCTTGGTGCTCTTGGCATTGCCAACATGTGGCTGGCGATCTTTGCGGATACAGGTGTGGCGATGCTGTCCGTGCTGAACTCACTGCGTCTGCTGCGTATTGCCCGCAAAGCATAATACAGGCTATAATAAAAGGCATGCATAAGAAGAATCTGCTAAAAGCGATATTGATTCCGGCATGCCTTTTTACGTTTCTGCCAGTGCATGCGGATGATATGGAAATAGCCAGCCCGCATGCGGTGCTGATGGATACCGGCAGCGGTTCTGTGCTGTATGAAAAAGACAGTCAGACACAGGTGCCTGCCAGGGCCATGGCCATTGCCATGAATGTGCTGGTGTCCTATGACAGCAATGAAGAAAAAGTGACGTTTCAGAACAAGGATGAAAGCTTTGACAAGGCAGCAGGTCTTGAAAACAAGAAAAGCTATGCCGTGGCGGATTTAAGGGCACAGGCATTGATCGGCGGCTATCAGGATGCCTCCTGTGCATTGTCACTGCTGGGGGAAGATGGCATCAAGCTGCTCAATAATAAGGCAGCTGCCTTATCGATGACAAAGACTGTGTTTGCCAATGTGACCGGGGCAGCCGATGATACCCAGGTGACAACGGCCCATGATCTTGGCCTGCTTGGTGCAGCATTGGATACCAGTGCTAAAGATCTCTATGGGGCATCTTCGTATACACTGTCGGATGATTCCACTGTGTCACGGGATGTGTATTCCTATGATGGTCTGGATGGGTATTATTACTGGCAGGATGATACGGGTGTTTCGGCAGTGGCCAGTGCTTCCCGTGATGGGACACGGTTAACGGCGGCGGTGATGCAGGCTGACAGTGAAGAGACGGCTTTTGCGGATCTGACAAAGCTATTGGATGATGGCTATAACAACTTCAAGAGTGTTGCCATTACCAAGGATGCCGTTGGCACCAAAGAGCTGGATATCATGGATAATGGCACCAATGTGCATGTGAGCTTTGCCTTGAGTTCAGATCTGTCTGTGCTGATGGCAAAGGATGCGGATGAAAGTGCATTGACTACATCGATTGAAGTCATGGATGAAACAAGTGCTTCGGACTGCCGTGCCTATCTTGTGATTTCGATGAACGGGGAAGAGATGGGCAGGTTCCCATTGACCAAGACTACTTCGCAAGATGTCAGCAGTGATAGTGCCGCAAAGAAAACAAATGTGTTTGGCATTGTGTGTACAGTGGTGACGGTTGTGTCCGTCCTGCTGTTTGTATATAAGTATGCATCACGGCTGATCAAGCCGCATGCATAAGGAGGTACATTTTGCGTAAGTTTCTGATTGGATGGTTTGTCAATTTTCTCTCTCTCTGGCTGATTGACAATACGATGAGCGGCATTACCTTTTCCGGTGTAGAGGCCATGGCCTTTGCCTCACTGGTGCTGGTTTTGCTCAATGCGACCTTAAAGCCAATCCTGAAGGTGCTGTCACTGCCGGTGACGATTCTGTCCTTTGGCATTTTCTCGCTGTTTATCAATGCCTTTATTCTGGTCATTGCCCTCAGTGTGACGCCGGGCTGCTATCTGGATGGCTTTGGATCGGCATTTCTTGCCAGCATCCTGCTGACAATTTTCAATACTTTGTTAAACTGGATCATCGGCGAGTAAAAACGGCTTCTGCCGTTTTTGTTTTGGCCTGTATTGGAGTTGGCGCATCCCTGATGCGTGCCGTATAATAAGTTGTGCTTTACAAGGAGGAACCCCTTATGTGTGGATTTGCAGGTTTTACGGGCATGTATGATGGCCGTGAAGATATGATTAAGAAGATGTCGGAGCGCATCCGGCACAGAGGACCGGATATGGAAGGATACTGGGTCCATGGTGACAGTGACGCGAATGCCGTCGCGCTTGGTTTCCGCCGTCTTTCCATTCTCGATCTCAGTGAAGCCGGTGCTCAGCCGATGATCTCTGAAGACAAGTCGGTTGTGGTTGTCTTCAATGGTGAGATTTACAACTTCATGGAACTGAAGGAAATCCTGGAGAAGAAGGGATATCATTTCCGTTCCAAGTGTGATACCGAAGTGCTGCTGTATGGCTATGAGGAATGGGGCGAGCATCTGGCTGAGAAGCTGCGCGGCATGTTTGCCTTTGTCATTGCGGATACCAGAAAGAACCTGCTGTATGGTGCCAGAGATTACTTCGGCATCAAGCCGCTGTATTATTCCTTCCTGGACAATCACAATCTGATCTTTGGATCTGAAATCAAATCCTTCCTGGAACATCCTGCCTGGCACAAGGAAGTCAATCCGGATGCGCTGCGTCCGTATCTGACTTTCCAGTATTCCGCCATGGATGAAACCTTCTTCAAGGGAACCTACAAGCTGGAACCTGCGCACTGGTTTATTTTCAAGGATGGCCAGATGCATATCGAGCAGTACTGGGATATTGATTTCTCTAAGAAGACAACGGCTTCCATGGATGAGGTTGCTGAAGAAATTGTCAAGCGGGTGGCAGAGACCGTCAAGGCACACCGTATTTCTGATGTGCCGGTTGGCTCTTTCCTGTCCGGCGGTGTGGATTCTTCCTATATCACTGAGGAACTCAAGCCGGAGGATACGTTCTCGGTTGGCTTCCCGTCCAAGAATTTTGATGAGACCGAAGATGCCGGCCGTCTGAGTTCTCTTCTGCATGTGAAGAATTTCCGTGAGGAGCTCGATGGGGATGCCTGCATGGAGGCCTTTGCGGATATCCAGTATCACATGGATGAGCCGCAGTCCAATCCTTCCAGCGTACCGCTGTATTTCCTTGCCAAGCTTGCCCGCCAGCATGTCACCGTTGTTCTGTCAGGTGAGGGTGCCGATGAGATTTATGCGGGTTATGAGTGGTATGACGAGTATGACATGATGAAGAAGTACAAGCGTCTGCCCCAGGGCATGCGGATTCTGGCTGCGGATGTGGTCCGCCATCTGCCATACTTCAAGGGCCATGACATGATTCTGGCAAGCACCGGCCGGCCGGAGGATTACTTCATCGGCCAGGCCAGAGTGTTCTCTGAGAAAGAGGCTTATGATATTCTCAAGCCTGCCTACCGCCAGGGACCTGGTGTCAGAGATATCACCCAGCCGATCTATGATAAAGTAAAGGATCTTTCTGAGCTGGAAAAGAAGCAGTATCTTGACTTCCATCTGTGGCTGCCGGGAGATATTCTGCTCAAGGCAGACAAGATGTCCTGTGCAAGTTCTCTGGAGCTGCGGGTGCCGTATCTGGACCGCTATGTGGTGGAAGAGGCTGCTAAGATTCCGGCGGATTATAAGATCAATGATATTGATACCAAGTATGTATTCCGCAAGGCTGCCAGTACGAAGATCCCTGAGGAGTGGGCTTTCCGCAAGAAGAAGGGCTTCCCGGTGCCGATTCGTGAGTGGGTCAAGGAAGATAAGTGGTACAAACAGATTCGTGAGGATTTCACGAGTGATGTGGCCAATGAGTACTTTGATACAGACAAGCTTGTGAAGCTGTTGAATGATCACAAGGATGGACGTGCGATGAACCAGAGAAAGATCTGGACGGCCTGGACGTTTTTGACATGGCATAAAGTATTCTTTGGAGCGTGATAGGAGGCAATGATGACAAAGATCATTCCGGTAATTCTGGGGGCAGATCTCAACTGCTATAATCTGGCCCGTGCTTTTCATGAGGCATATGGTGTCAAGGCATACTGCTTTGGCCGCTATAAGATGGCCCCGACCATGTATTCTTCAATTCTGCACTATACAGCCATTCCGGATCTGGAAGATGATGAGACGGTTGTGAAGCTGCTGCAGGACTTTGATAAAGATCATCCGGATGGTGAGCTGTATCTGATGGGATGCACAGATCAGTATGCGGATATGCTCATTCGTCTGCACAGCAGATTCCCGCGCTATCACTGCCCGATGCCGCCCAAGGATATTTATCAGGAGATCCAGAAGAAAGCAGAGTTCTATCAGGAATGTGACCGCTTTGGCATTCCCTATCCGAAGACTGTTGTCAAAACAGGACCGGTACAGCTTGAAGAAGTACAGGCCGATGTGCTTGGCTTTGACTATCCGATCATCATCAAGCCTTCTTTCTCAGCAGAATATTTCCGTCATGAGTTTGAGGGCATGAAGAAAGTTTATGTCTCTCATTCTCCTCAAGAATCTGTGGATATCGTCAAGACGATCTACAGCCATGGCTATACCGATAAGATGATCCTGCAGAAGATGGTAGCCGGCGGTGACAGCAATATGCGTGTACTGACCTGCTTCTCGGACAACAAAGGCAAGGTAAGGGCAATGTGCCTTGGCCATACGATGGTGGAGGAACATACTCCGACCGGACTTGGCAACCATGCGGCCATTGTAACGGAAGATGTGACCAGATTCCCGATGGCGGAGCAGATCCGCAAGATGCTGGAAACACTTGGCTATACCGGCTTCTCCAACTTTGATATCAAGGAAGACGGCAATACCGGTAATTTCTACATCTTTGAGATCAACCTGCGACAGGGCCGCTCCAATTACTATATGACCGGTGCTGGTTTGAACCTGGCCAAGCTGATTGTGGAGAAATATGAGGATCCGGGTGAGGATCTGCAGGTATGCACGAAGGAGACATACTGGCATCTGATTCCAAGTCCGGTTGCCTTCAAATATACAGAGGATAAGGATCTGGTGGAGAAGGCAAGACATCTGGAGAAGATCGGCAGAAGTTCTTCTTCTTTGGAATACCGCTATGATGAAATGCACAATCCGCTGCGTTTCCTGATTGTGAAGGAACAGCTGCGCCGTCAGTATGGCAAGTTTGCAAAGTATTACCCCAAATCGGAGCAGGATAAATGAAAAAGACACTTGGCATCATCGGGGGGATGGGGCCTGAAGCCAGTGAAGTGTTCTATCTCAAGCTTACCCAGGCAACCAAAGCAGAGAAGGATCAGGATCATCTGAACATCCTGCTGTGGTCGCATGCGGATATTCCTGACCGCACTGCCAGCATTGAAGCAGGAAAAACAGAAGAGCTCTGGGCCATTATGGCAAAGGATGTACAGATGCTCAAAGACTGCGGCTGTGATTATCTGGCTGTGCCATGCAATACAAGCCATGTGTTCCAGGACCGCTTCAATACAATGATGGGCGGCCATTTCATCTCGATGATTGATGAAGCCGCTGCCTGTGCAAAAACAGTCGGTACAACCATCGGCGTACTGGGAACAGATGGCACCAGGATGAATGACCTGTATGGCAAAGCCCTCAGAAGAAACGGCTGTACCTGTGTCTATCCTGACAAGGAAGATCAGGAAGGTGTCATGCACATCATCTATGACCAGATCAAGAAGGGACAGCGCGGGGATCTCAGCCTGTTCCTGAATATCTGCAGTCATATGAAAGCAAAGGGCTGTGACGCCGTCATTCTGGCATGTACAGAACTATCCGTATTAAAAAACAATTATGCAGAACTAAGTGATCCATGGTATCTGGATGCCATGGATGCACTGGTCAAAACCTGTGTTACAACATGCGGAGGCATCTATCAGGGCAATCTCTGAAAGATGTCTTTTTTCTTGTCAAGTACCACTTCTGCCTGCCTTTGTGACGTTCTGGCACTGTCTGTTCTCGATTTTCTATGGGATCATCATACATATGAAAAGAACAGATATTTTGATACGAAATGGCAGTCATTCGCTGTTCAAAGCTGTATGCATGGTATTGATGACACTGCTGGCATGCGTGCTGCTGTCTGAATGTGCCAGTGTATACAGCTGTATCACGAATCTTACCAGTATGAGCTGGCTGCTGTGTATGGGTGTTCTGACGGTGTTTCTGCATATTGTTCTGCAGAAGTACAGACAGGATGAGACCAAGCAGAATTGAATGAGCCAAGATGTGTGAAAAAGACAGATCCATCCATTGTGACAGGTCTGTCTTTTTGCATGGAAAATGAAAAAGAGTATGTCACCTGCTTTGTGAACATACTCTTTCATTCATGCATTTATTGCTGTGATCAGCTTACTCTGTGGATCTGCATGTTGCCATTGGAGATGGCATACATACTGCACTCCTTGACACCGTTGGATGGATCCATGGCATTGACGACCATGCCGCCGCCGATGTAGATGGCAGAATGTCCATTCCATGTGACAAGATCACCTGGCTGGGCATCGGATGCGGAGACGAGTGTACCCGCGTTTTCCTGTCCATAGGATGTTCTTGGCAGGGAAATGCCGAACTGGCTGTAAACATACTGGGTGAAACCAGAGCAGTCAAAGCCGGTTGTCGGAGAAGTGCCGCCCCAGACATATCTGGATCCGATCAGACTCATGGCAAATTCGACAATGGAATTGCCTGAGCCTGTGTTGACAGTTGTGGAACTGCTGCTGATTAAAGAGGCAGCCTGCTGTGCCTGCAGCTGAGCGGCTGCAGCAGCCTGTGCTTCGGCTTCTTCCTGTGCCTTGCGGGCAGCTTCATCTGCGGCCTGTCTGGCCGCCTCTTCAGCCGCGGCTTCTTCCTCAGCTCTGACAACTTCCACCGGCTTTTTCACTGTGACATCATAGGATACTTCGGAACTGTTTCCAGAAGTATCATAGAATGTCATCGTGCAGGTGTAAGTGCCTTCGGTATTGACATCCACATTGTCTGTTTCCTTGATGGCAGGCAGCTTGCCGCCGGTTGAGGAAACGTAGCCGATGTTATCACCATAGTTGAAAGCCGTGCCAAGATCCAGGGTAATGGATGGCTGTTTCAGGATCACCTGCGGGCCGGAAGGTGAGATCATCTTGACAGCCGCATATTCGGTAAAGTCATAGCCAACCGTGGAATCACTGTTTCTTACCAGGGAGACAGAAATATTGACTTTCTGCAGGCCTGCTTTGGTACGGTCGAAGGTATCGGTATAGATCGAAGAGGCATCCATATTGATGTTGTTCAGATTGACAGCCGCATCATAGCCGGCTCTTTCTTCGATCACTTTCTGTTTGAGGGTGGCCAGAGGATTCTGGTCATTCATATCAATTTCATAAATGCGCAGACTGGCGGTGTCTGTATTCACTGTTCCTGTGCTGGAATTATCCGCATAAATCGGTGAGGCATTGAGAAGCAGGAAGACAGTGCCAGCTGCAGCTGCTAAAAGTTTTCTTGTTGTCGCCATATTTCAAAGTCTAACCGTATCGTCCCTCCATTTCAACCCCGCTGTGTGAAGGATTGGTGAAGAATAAGCCAAAACAGCCCGCACATACATTTTTGCGGACTGTGATGTAAGGGCATCATCCAATTCTGTGAATTAACATGTTCCCGTTGGTGATGGCATAGATGGAGCACACTGCCACACCCTGGGTAGGATTCATGGCATTGACCATCTGGCCATTGCCAATGTAAATACCGGCATGTCCATTGTAGGTGACAAGATCACCCGGCTGGGCATCGGATACCGAAACGATTGTGCCAGAGGCTTCCTGACCATAGGATGTTCTTGGCAGGGAATAGCCAAAGGCCGCATAGACATACTGGGTGAAACCGGAGCAGTCAAAGCCGGATGGAGAAGATCCACCATAGACGTAGGCACTGCCGACAAACTGCAGGGCATAGTCCGCAATGGAAGAACCGGTTGGATTGGCAGCCACATTGGTGGAGACGGCTGCTGTCTGTGCTGCAGCTTCCTGGGCTGCGGCAGCCTGGGCAGCCTGCTGGGCAGCGGCTTCCTCGGCAGCTTTTTCAGCAGCTTCTCTGGCGGCCTGTTCTTCTGCTTCTCTTTGTGCCTGCTCAGCAGCTTCCTCTTCCGCACGGATCACTTCGGCCGGCTTTTTGACAACCACATCATACGATACGGTTGTCTTATTGCCGCGCTCATCAATGGCAGTGATCGTGCAGGTGTATGTACCTTCGGTGTTCACATCGACATTGTCACTTTCCTGAATGACCGGCAGGGCACCGCTTTCTGTAGAAAGAATGGCAATGTTGTCGGCATAGCTGAAATTGGACTGGTAGTCGACGGTAACAGAGCTTTGTTTCAGCATCACTCTTGGCGCACCGCTGGAAGTAACCGTGACCGCAGCACTTGTGGTCCAGGCTGTCTGCAAGGTGCTGGCCGTATGGTCCGCATTGCTGTAAACAGCGGGCTGCAGAGAAATGGAAACGGTCTGCAGACCGGTGTGATTCAGGCTGAGACCATCCACACTGATGATGCTGGCAGCCGTATCAATATCATCTTTCTTCACAGAGCCATTTGCTTTGACATAGCTGTCAATGGCCTGCTGCTTGAGTGTATCCATGGCACTGGCATCATTGATGTCAATGGAATAGACAGCCAGAGACTGTGTGGCTGTTTCATCTGCCGCAAAGACATGCAGCGGTGCTGCAAAGACCATCAGGCCGGCAGCCGCAAAGGGAATCAAAGCCTTTGCCATCCGTTTTTTTGTATTTGTACGCATGGCGGTAGTTAAACACACAAAAAACATGCCTTGCAACAAAATCTTAAAATTTCACATGTGACTCACACAATGAAAGCGTATTATCCGGACATACTCACAAAATTGTCGTATTGCAAATATTTGAAAAATGGCTTGTGCCTGCAGACTTGAAAAAATGGGGCACAGAGGTGAAAATTGACGCATGAGAACAGTAATACAGAGAGTAAGTGAGGCATCGGTAACGATCGATGGAAGTGTACACGGAAAGATTGGCAGGGGCTATATGATCCTTGTCGGCATTGCGGACAGCGATGATGAAACGGTTGTGAACAAGATGGCAGATAAGATTGCAAAGCTGCGGATCTTTGAGGATGAAAACGGCAAGATGAATCTGAATCTTGAACAGGTATCCGGTTCTGTTTTGTCCATTTCGCAGTTTACATTGTATGCGGACTGCCGCAAGGGCAACCGGCCGTCTTTTTCCGGAGCAGGAAAGCCGGATCATGCAAAGAAGATGTATCTGTACTTCAATGAAGTGATGCGCCGTTATGGCTTTGATGTGCAGGAAGGAATTTTTGGTGCAGATATGAAGGTACGGCTGCTGAATGACGGCCCAGTGACAATCGTTCTCGATTCCAACACGCTCTGATGTATAATAAGGAGCGGTTTGTGTATGGAATGCTGTGAAGGAAAGCTTTTGTATGGCAGCCTGCTGTCAGAGAAGCTGAAAAGACAGATGAAAGAGGAAGTGGAAGGATACCGTGCCAATGGGCTGCGGGTGCCTCGCCTGGATACGATTCTGGTCGGGGATGATCCTTCTTCCCTTTCCTATATCCGCGGCAAGAAGAAGGCATGTGAGGTTGTCGGCATTGAAAATGTCGTCCACCATCTGCCTGCCGACATCTCTCAGAAAGGTCTGGAGGATGTCATCTTTGCCTGCAATCAGAATCCGGGCTGTGACGGGATTCTGTTACAGATGCCATTGCCGGATCATCTGGATGCCAATCATGCCATCTTCTGTATTGATGTTGGCAAGGATGTGGATGGCTTAACACCGCTGAATGTCGGCCGTCTGTATGCCGGAGAGCCGTGTTTTGCACCATGTACGCCGCTTGGCATCCTGTCCATTCTGGATGCGATGGGATGCGCAATTGACGGGGCCAGGGCAGTTGTGGTCGGCAGATCCCGGCTGGTGGGTAATCCCGTGGCAAGACTTCTGCAGGACCGCAATGCAACGGTGACCATCTGCCACAGTCATACACGCAGTCTGCGCGAGATTACAAAGGAAGCGGATATTCTGGTGGCAGCGGTCGGCGTGCCGGAAATGATTGACCATACCTATGTCAAAGAAGGTGCCTATGTTGTAGATGTGGGTATCAACCGCCGGGAAGATGGTCATTTATGCGGGGATGTGAATACCGCGGATGTGCTGCCGCATGTGAGCATGGTGACACCGGTGCCAAAGGGTGTGGGTCCGATGACGATCTGTGCACTGCTGATGAATACGATGCGTTCCTATCGGCTGAAAGTGGGATGATAACATGGAATACGGGCTCAATGATATTGTCGAGATGAAGAAGGAACATCCCTGCCATAAGGCAAAGACATGGAAGATTATCCGCATGGGAGCGGATATCAAGATCAAGTGTCAGGGATGCGGGGCTGTGGTAATGTTTCCGCGGCATGAGTTTGAGAAGAAGCTGAAGAAGGTTGTGGAACACGTTTCTTCAGAAGAAGGAGAGTAAGAGATGGCTTTAACAGCAGGTATTGTCGGACTGCCGAATGTGGGCAAGTCAACATTGTTCAATGCGATTACAAACAGCCAGGTGCTGGCGGAGAATTATCCTTTTGCGACGATCCAGCCGAATGTTGGTGTGGTGGAAGTGCCGGATAAGAGAATGGATGACTTTGTGAACATGTTCCATCCGCGCAAGACAATCTATACGACATTTGAATTCACGGATATTGCAGGTCTTGTCAAGGGTGCCTCCAAGGGTGAAGGACTTGGCAACCAGTTCCTTGCCAATATCCGTCAGACCGATGCTATTGTGCATGTGGTCAGATGCTTTGATGATGATAACATCGAGCATGTTGAGGGCAGTGTGGATCCGGTCCGTGATATCGAAGAGATTAACATGGAGCTTTGCCTGGCCGATCTGGATACGGTGCAGAACCGCATTGGCAAGGTTGCCAAGAAGGCTCAGACCAAGGATAAGGAAGCGATGAAGGAGATGAATTCTCTCTCTCGTTTTAAGGAAGCTCTGGAAGCAGGCAAGCCGGTACGTCTGCTGGATCTGGATGATGATGATAAGCTGAATCTGAAGAACTATGGTCTTCTCACAGGCAAGCCGGTGATCTATGTAGCCAATATGTCGGATGAAGAGATTGGTGATCCTGCCTCCAACAAGTACTATCAGGCAGTCAAGGCATTTGCGGACAAGGAAGGTTCTTCCTGCATTGCCATCTGTGCCAAGATGGAAGAAGAACTCTCCGGCCTCGATAAGGAAGACAAGAAAGCCTTCCTGGATGATCTTGGCATTGAACAGTCAGGTCTCGACCAGATTATTCAGGCAGCCTACCATCTGCTTGGTTTAAGAACGTTCTTCACGGTTGGTGAACCAGAGTGCCGTGCCTGGACATTCCATGAGGGTATGAAGGCACCCCAGTGTGCCGGCATCATCCACTCAGATTTTGAGCGAGGCTTTATCAAGGCAGAAGTATACAGCTATGATGATCTGATGGAATATGGCAGTGAGCAGGCTCTCAAGGAACATGGCAAGCTGCGTGTGGAAGGCAAGGACTATCTGATGCAGGATGGCGATGTTGTCTTTTTCCGCTTCAATGTTTGATCAATCGTATGATTATGTATGCAAAGGGCAGCACAGTCTGCCTTTTTTCATGCGTTCTATTGCACTATGTCTATCGTACTTTGCGATCAGGCGCTTCGATAATCTATGCTATAACATACCTCTTTTCTTGATAAGGCAGGCTGTCACAGTTAAACTAATAGTATCAAAAAAGGAGGTTGAAGAATGAGTACAATTGCTGAAACAATGGCTATTATGGAGAATATGCCTGAAGCAACACGTAAGCAAGTATTAAGCTTTGCACGTTACAAGTTAAGAGCATCTAAGCCATCTAATCCTTCTGCCTCTTTCTCTGATGATGAACTCGTATCGATTCTCGAGCATTCTGACGCTGAGTACCACGACGGGAAAGCCATGGACATGAAAAAGGCGATATTGGAGGCTCGAAAGATGCATGGATTCATTTAATGTCCTAATCACTCCAACTGCGCTTAAGATGATTGACAACATTGTGGATTACATACTGGAAGAAAAAGACAATCCATCTGCAGCAGACGCGGTGTATCTGGATGCCATGAATACTGCGGATCAACTCGAAACAGTGGCGGGAAGTTTGGGGTTATGTAAAAGAAGAATTTTAGCTGATCGTGGATACAGAAAGATTCATTTAAGGCATCATCAATACCTATTAATCTATAAGATATATAAATCTACTGTAGTAGTCGAGGCTATATTCCATGAAAGTGAAGATTATGAGAGAAAGTTTGAAGGACAGTTAAAGCTTTGACCTTAACTTGTAAAAGGATAACCACTTGAATGTCTACAGCCGTTGAGCTTGCTTATTCAACGGCTATATTTCTATTTCAGCTTTTCCCATAGTAGAAATTTGACTCCCAAATTTTGGTATCTTTATGAAAAAAATAATATTACTGGAAGTAAAGAGTATCTCTTGACTGCAGATTTGCAGTGACTATAATGAACAATGTTCAAGTTGAAAGAAACATATGAATCACAGTGTAACCAGCAAAGAAGAAATCTTATCGGTGTGCCGGGATATTGTCCAGACAGAGGGTATCCAGGCCGTCAATGCCAGAAGGGTGGCAGGACAGCTGGGCATTGCCCTTGGCTCTTTGTATAACTATTTTTCAAGCAAAGAGGCTCTGGTCATGGCCTGCGTGGCATCGGTGTGGCAGGAAATTCTGCCATTGGAAAAGATGCGGCATCTTTCTTTGTATGACACGATGGACCTGATTGTGCAGGATCTTGATGCAGGACAGAAAGCCTATCCCAGTTTCTTTGCCAGCCATGCCATGGTGTTTGGTAAAAAAGAGGGGGCAAAAGGTGCAATGGCACATATGGAGGCAGGGCTGCAGAAGGTGCTGCTGGATGCCATCGTGAATGACGCTGGAATCCGTTCTGGGATTGATTCTGTGCGCTATGCGGCGCATCTATTGGATGTGATCAATGGCATGGTTCTGCGGAATCATTTTGACAGTGACATGGTGTTGGATATTGTGAATGCATATGCCTATGGAGGTAACTATGGAAGAAACAAATGAGAAGTTCAGACCAAAGGCAATGGGAATCTTTGAGTCTGTGTTTGATGTGTGCTACCTGTTGTTTGATCTGATTGCAGGCATTCTTTTTCTCAAGAATGCGGATGGCAGAGTGGTATTTGAACTGTATGGGGCACTGGCTCTGGTACTTGGCGGCGGAGATGCGTTTCATCTTGTGCCAAGAATCAAGGTAAATCTGTTTGGTAAAAGTGAAAAAAGTGATTTCTGGCTGGGTCTAGGCAAGGCCATTACTTCGGAAACGATGACTGTCTTCTACCTGATCCTGTTCATGATCTGGACCGAGATGTTCCCGGCTTATCTGGCTTCGACAAAAGTCGTATTTGTACTGTTTGCCTGTGCTTTTGTGCGCATGGTATTGTGTCTGTTTCCACAGAACAACTGGTTTCATCCCGAAGGCAGTCTGCGCTGGTCTTTGTACCGCAACATTCCCTTCACGGTTGTCGGTGCCATCATGATGGTACTGTTTTATCAGACCGGTATGAGCCATATGACCTGGGCGATTTTGCTGTCCTTTGGCTGCTATCTGCCGGTGACGATGCTGGCAAATAAATATCCAACGGTTGGTGCCCTGATGATGCCTAAGACGCTTGCCTATGTATGGATGATTGTCATGGGATTGAAACTTCTATAGACAATTCTCACGCATTGGTCACTCAATCGCCTGCAACTAGTGCTAAAATAATCACAACAGGAGGTAAGAGAAATGAAACTGATCCTTGCTATTGTTTCTAATGATGATGCTTCAGCCGTTTCTTCTGCTTTGACCAAGAATAATTTCTACATGACCCGTCTGGCGACGACCGGCGGCTTTCTGAGAGCCGGTAATACGACGCTGATTGTTGGTACAGAGGACAATCTGGTTGACAAGTGCATTGAGGTGATTGGCTCTGAGGCAAAGCGCCGCACGGAGATTGTGCCAAGCACAGCGAGCTATGACATCGGCCGGTATGCTTCTTTCCCGGTTGAAGTGCAGGTCGGCGGGGCTACGATCTTCGTACTGGATGTCGAGCAGTTCAAGAAACTGTAAAGAAAGGAATGAGCGGGGAACCGCTCTTTTTATGTGATGGAAGTCAGACAGACAACAAGAGAAGATCTGGACGCTGTGATGAAGATCTATGCCCAGGCAAAGAAATGGATGAAGGAAGCCGGCAATCCGCAGTGGCAGGGAAACTATCCGGCAAAAGAAGATATTGAAAAGGATATGGCAGCGCATGGCAGCTATGTGCTGGTGGATGATGGTGTGATCGTGGCTACAACAGCAATTCTGTTTGGGGATGATCCGCATTATCGCAAGATTGAGGGAAAATGGCTAAATGATGAACCGTATGGCGTGATTCATAGAACCGCAGTGGCAGGCAGAGGCAAAGGCTATGGCAGTGTATTGATTCAATATGCCCAAAAGCAAGCCATGGAAAGAGGTATATTCAATCTGCGCATGGATACCCATGAAAAGAATGCAAACATGCGCCATCTGATGGAAAAGAATGGCTTTGTATGGTGTGGAACTGTCTGGATGGATGATGGCTCGCCGCGTATGGCTGGTCAGAAGGTACTGGATGCACAGAAGTGAAAAGTCATGTACAATAAGACACAGCAAATTTATTGGAGCAATTGATACATGATGGATGAAGATAACAAAGAAGAAATGAACAAGGAAGAGGATTCTGCTTCCAAAGCTGCCGACAGTGCAGACACAAAAGAAAACACAGCTGCAGAAACAAAGCCGGAAACAGATGAGACGGTAAATCCGGAAACAGAAAAGCCAGAGGAAGAAAACACTGCATCTGAGACGGATGAGAAACCAGCAGTGGCAGAAGCACAAAACACAAAGGAAGAAACTGAAGAAAAACCGGCAGAAGAAACCAAAGAGACAGAAACTGCAAAGGCTGAAACAGAATCCAAGAAGAAGGGTGTTCCTCTGTGGGCTGCCATTGTGGTGATCGTGGCCTGTGTTGGTGTGCTTGCCATGGTATTAAGGCAGAATGGCAGTCTGATCATGGATCCGGAAGACTGGGGCATCGGCGGCAGAAGAAGCTACATCTATGTGCAGCTGAAAACACCGTCCCAGGCCGACAAGAGTGCCAACTTTACCTTTGCGGTGCCTGACAGTATCAATGGTGTTTCCAACAAGGAATACTGGATTGTCAAGGATTACATTTATGATGTGCGCTATACCGATGATGATGGTACGGTTGAGTACATTCTGCACAAGTGTGAGCGGAATGATCTGGAAACAGCGGATACCAATACATACCGCCAGTCCAACATTGTGGATGTCAATGGCATTGAAGTAACAGAAAAGGGACAGGATGATCTTGTCCAGAGTGCCACCTGGTCGTCTCACGGCTATTATTATCAGATCCTGACCCGAGAAGACAACAAGCTGGATGCGGATACGATTGCGGCATTGATTCCTGAGATTGGTTAATGAATCATGCAGGACAGGCGTTCTATTACAGAATGCCTGTTTTTTCGTGCTTTTCTGAAACAGATTTTCAAGATGCCGGAAAAGGACTTGTGCATCGTGTGAAATGATGTTAGAACAAGGTATCATTTCGAAATGCTTATGGCGTGTTTCGGAATGTTTTTTGCTTCAGGGGCTTCACTTCATCGTTTGATGAATGAAGATACATGAAAGGGGATATCACACTATGAGCAGTATTATTACGGATATACTGGCTGTCATTGGCGTGGTGCTGAATGGCCTTCCACAGGGTCTGCTTGCACTGAGCCTTGGCTTTGCCAGCATTCCAACCGCACTGGCCTTCTTTGTCGGTGCCATTGGCAACACCATCACCCAGAACGTGGCGCCGATTTCCTTCCAGGCAGAGACGATCACCTATGCCGGCAAGGCGGGCAAGAATCGTTCTGAGGCCTGCACCATCATCTTCATTGGCGGCGTGATCATGGCCATTGTCGGCCTGACCGGCTCGTTGACAAAGATTGTTGACTTCATCGGCAGTGACATTGCCAATGGCATGATGGCAGGTGTCGGCATCATGCTTTCCAAGACAGCTATCGACATGATCAAGGAAGACAAGATTGCCGGCGGCGTATCACTGGCCGCAGCGCTGATCACATATGTCATTGTTCGCAGCAGTTCCAATTCACTTGTCTATACCATCCTGATCTCTGTTGTCGCATCCTGCATTGCCTCTGCCATCTTTGAAAAAGGAAAACAGAAGACGATCACGGTTGTGGATGATAACTTCAAGCATCAGAAGTTTGCCATCAATAAGAATGTGATCTTCGGTGCCCTTGGCATTGCCTGTCTGAATATCGGCTCTAACATATCCTTTGGCTCCATCACTGCAAGCATGGCAAGTACTGCTCACTACAATGTCGACCAGCTGACTTTCATTTCTTCTCTGGCTGATATGTGCTCCTCCTTCTTTGGCGGGGCTCCGGTTGAATCCATCATCTCCGCCACGGCAGCAGCACCGCATGCTGTATGGGCAGGTGTTGCCATGATGGCTGCCATCGGCATTATCCTTCTCTCTGGCTTACTGCCTAAGATCGGCAAGTACGTCCCGGCTTCTTCCATTGCCGGCTTCCTGTTTGTACTTGGCGTGTTCAAGACAGTTGCTCTGGATGCCCCGGCTGCTCTTGCCAGTGCGCCGGCTGTTGGTGCTTTGACCATGACCGTCACAGCTGTCACCAATCCGTTCTTTGGCATGATTGCCGGTGTTGCGGCAAGATTCCTAGGCCTTTGAGGTGAGAAAATGCAGACGTATACATTGCATGTGGCAGGTGTCACAAGACAGCTGCCGGTCATCCCGATCAGTGAGGATACCGCCATTGCCAGTTTTGTGATCATCAGTGATACCGAACTGATTCAGGCTGCTGCCAGACAGCTTGTGGAAAAGATTCAGGCATATGGACCAGTTGAACAGTTATTAACAGCAGAGGCTAAAGGTATTGCCCTGGCATATGAGGTCAGCCGGCTGCTTGGCTTACAGCAGTTTGTGGTAGCGAGAAAGAGTGTGAAGAGCTACATGCAGAATGTGGTATCACACGAAGTGAAATCCATCACCACTGCCAAGCCGCAGATGCTGTATCTGGATGGCAATGATGCCGAACTGTTAAAGGGAAAGAGAATCTGCCTGATTGATGATGTGATTTCCACAGGGGAATCTCTGCAGGCAATTGAAGATCTTGCCATCAAGGCCGGTGCAAAGCCTGTATGCAAGGCAGCTGTACTGGCAGAAGGAGATGCCGCTAATCGAAAAGATATTCTCTTTCTGGAAAAGCTGCCATTGTTCAAGAAGGACAATGCAGGCACATTCCAGCCGATTGAGTGACGTTTACAAGCAGAGGGATTGATGCCTTCTGCTTTTAATATATCAACAAATGTATTGATAATGATGTAAAACTGCTGGTAATCAATGCCATATACAACCCTAAATGCATTCAGGAAATTTCAAGCAAATTACATATGCAGGTCAAAAAAAGCATGGTGTAGAAAAAATAAACCAAACGGTTGAAATATTATACAAATATGTTAATATGATGCTGCGTGATTAGGAGGGTGTGAAAGGATGCTGACGAGCGTGGGTAAATTTTTGCGGAAAGTGCGTATTGATCATGGAGAAATCCTAAAGGATATGGCTGATAAGCTGGGGGTTTCAGCTTCATTCTTATCTGCTGTAGAAAATGGAAAAAAGAAAATGCCTTCGGATTGGAACAGGAAAATATGCGAAATATACAAACTTAGTGATGAACAAACATTAGATTTTACTAAAGCAATAGCTGCTTCTGAGAAGACAGTCGAAATGAATTTCTCTGATGCAAGTTTTTCAAGAAAGGAGTTAGCTATTTCTTTTGCACGCAAGTTTTCGGATATTGATGATGACCAAGTAGAAAAGATTAAAAAGATCTTATCGGAGGATAATAAGAATGAATTGTATTAAGGCAAATCCTTTATCACGGACGGATATTCAGCGCTATGCGCTGTATATACGGAAAAAAGTCGGACTAGAAAATCAACTATATTTTCCAATATTGACTTTTACTGAGGGACATATTAACAAATTGGTGAATTCTGTGGCTACTGTACTTGTTCATGTACAGTAATGTTAAGCTGGTTGATTATCTTCATTCATGTGAGGTGAATTCCATGGATGGTGAAACAATTGGCACA
>NZ_JAZHUW010000032.1:0-26621 GCF_036453465.1 Lactimicrobium sp. | reverse complement strand
AGGTCAGTAATCAAAAACAGCTTCAAGGAGTTCTCAATGAAATCAGACGCCAGAAAAAATAGACTTGTGAAGATTGAAAACAGTTTAACTAGATGGGACATTTTCAAAAAATCTTAACACTTCTTTCTTCGCAGCAAGAACAGCCGCAATTTCAGCGACCTTCTCATCTGTCAGAATAAACTTTCTGGCAAACAGAATCAAGGCAATGATCAGTCCTGCCATCGGTATGATGGTCATCAACAGACGCAGACCCGTAATGGTAGAAGCAGACTGTACAGCCGGTACTGCGGCATCGGAATTTCCCTTGAGATGAATCAGATCCAGACCAACGCCAGTTACAAATACGGCCAGGCCGCTGGCCAGCTTATAGACAAATGTCTGCATGGAGAAGATCACCGATTCCTGGCGCAGACCGCTCTTGACTTCACCATAGTCCACCGAGTTGGCCAGGAAGACAGTTGTCAGCACGGTCATCATGCCATTGGCACAGAATACCAGTAAGCCGATCGCACACAGCAGAACCAGGTTATGGGCTACATTGGCCATGCATACAGCCAGCAGTAAGGCATAACCGGTGATTGCCATGACAAGACATGTCCGGAAGATGCCGGTGTTTGTCATCTTCTTGCGCAGCAATGGATACAGCACCATCATGCCAAGAATCTGGGCAACGCCGCCTACCATCGTAAAGATCGTATAGCTGTTCTGCCAGGAAGCACCGCCAAGATCATACTTGAAGAAGTAGATGATCAGATTGGATGTGATATACAAGGCAAAGTTGACAAGCACAATGACAAGCACGGTAATCATTGCCTGATCATTGTTAAACAATGCCTTGAACATCTCTTTAACGGAGCTTGTCTTCATCTCCTGCTTGGTGCGTGTTTCCTTTAATGCCACGCATAACAGGATTTCATTGATGGCAAACAACACGGCAACAATCAGCGCAATGATTGCAAAGCCTGTTCTTTCTACGCCATGGCCAAGCATAGAAACAGCCTTGACGGTAAAGACGGTGATGATCGCACTGCCGATACCCGAGCAGGTTCTGCCGATGACAGACAGCTTTTCTCTGTCTTTTGGCTGGGTGGTGACAGCCGGGATCATGCTCCAGAATGGAATATCCATCATGGTATAGGTCACACCCCAGAGGATATAGATAATCGGGAAGTAAACCATCAGGCCTGCTTTGGATAATGATGGTGCCGCAAACAGTGCATACAGGACAAAGGCATTCAGTACGCTGCCGCTAAAGATCCAGGGACGGAATCTGCCCCAACGGCTGTTGGTCTTGGCGACAATGACACCCATGAACGGATCATTGGCAGCGTCAAACACTCTGGCAATCAGCAGGATCAAACCGACAAAGGATGCCGAAAGACCAAGTACATCCTGATAGTAATACATCACGTAGCTGGAACTCAGGGCATATACCATGTCCTTGCCAATGGCACCAAAGCCATAGGCAGCAGCCTGCTTCTTCTCAAATTGTTTCATGTGTTTCAGTTCCCCTTTTCACAAATTGTAAAATTGATTTCCACCGGTTCACACTGCTCACATACAATGCGCAGCTTTGCATTTCCTGTTTGACCGGTTGTCTTGACATAGGTGCCGCTCAGGCCGCCTTCCAGGGTGGCAAGGTGCGGTCCCACAATTTCCAGCGGTCCTTCTGTGGATAGTGCAATGGGCAGCTGGATATAAGAAGCGATGTCATCACAGGCATCCATCAGCTGAATGCGTACAGAAGCCATATCATACACGTCACCTTCATACAATGTATTGGCAGAGACAGTTGTATGCAGGTGCAGCTTTGTTCCAGGTGCACGTTTCACACAGATCACGGCTTTGCCATTCTTGATGCCATCTGCCCGCCAGACAACCGTACTGCCGCCCCAGCCGCCAACGTACTTAGAGAACAGCTTCACGCCATCCTGAAAGCTCATGTGATAGCGCATCATCACCCAGACAAGCTTTGCTTTGATATGCGCTGGAAGATGGTCATACCCATCATGCTGAGCTGCCAGCAGACAATCATGAATCAGTTCTTCCTGCTTTGGTGCAAAATGTTCCTGCTTCAAAAGATCACCGATAAAGTCATCCATGCGGATCGGCGGATGTTTCAGTGCTTTATACTCTGTCGGTTTGAATTCTTTCACAAACACATCATTCTGGTACAGACGCACACTGTCACAGTTGGTAAAGGCATAGACATGATCGATGCGGCCAGCCGGATAGTCACCGATATCCATGGAAGAAGACAGTGCCAGCACTGGATGGTCATCCTGTTGTGAAGCATACAGCCAGGCAGCTGTCTTAGGATTGCGGAAGGCATCCATCACACCGTGATAGCAGATGCGGTCTCCTGAGCCAAAGTCTTTATGAGTCGCATAGTCAAACATGCACCACTGGAACACGCCGGCATGCTGGCCATCTGCCATGGCATCATTCAGAACACGGGCATGGCGCAAAGCCTGCTCTTCCCGTCTGCTCTGGGGATCAAAGGCCTTGGTTGGAAACATGTGTCCATTTGCCTCAGAAATGATCAAGGCGTGGTCAGAATGCTTGGTAACGTCCTTCTTCTTACGGCAGCCGGCATCACTGCCATCATGTGAGAAATCATTGAATGCATACACATCTTCTAACAGCGAGCTGTTCTGCAGATAGCGCACACCGGATGTCGGCCGGTAAGGATCCAGTGCATGGGCAGCCGCATTGGTGCGCTGATAGAAGTCATCATCATCCTGGGATTCATTGATGCGCACACCCCACAGGAAAATCGACGGATGATTGCGGTACTGCACAATCATGTCTTCTGTATTGGTGATGGCCTGCTGCTTCCACTTCTCATCGCCAATGTGCTGCCAGCCCGGTATTTCCGTAAATACCAGCAGGCCAAGCCGGTCACAGGCATCCACGAAATCCTGACTCTGGGGATAATGCGAAGTACGCACGGCATTGCAGCCAAGCTCTTCTTTCAGAATTCTGGCATCTTCCTTCTGCAGGGAAGCTGTACCGGCATAGCCAAGATACGGCCAGCACTGATGACGGTTCAATCCGCGCAGGAAGACTTTTTCGCCATTGAGATAGAAGCTGTCAGAATCAAAATGTACGGTGCGGAAACCAACTGAGATGCATTTGGTATCAATGATATCTTCCCCTTTGATCAAAGAGAATACAGCTGTATACAGATTGGGATGGTCTAAATCCCATGGCTTTACCGGCAGATCTTCATAGCGGAAATGTCCATTTCCTGCCGGTGCTTTCTTTGCAAAGATTTCTTCATCTTTGTCATTGCGCAAAGACAAAGACAGCTCCATATCCTGCGTATTGCCATCAATCTGTACCAGTGCATCCATGCTTGTCAGATCCGGTGTGGCGCAATAGATATCCTTGAGATATGTCTTTGCACGCACATCCAGCCACACATCACGATAGATACCGCCATAGGTCAGATAATCAATGACAAAACCAAACGGCGGCACAGATGGATTTTCTGTGGCATCCAGCTTTACCGTCAGTGTATTCTCGCTGCCATAGTGCAGGACATCTGTCAGTTCAATGCGGAAGGCAGTATAGCCGCAGGCATGATGGCCGACGTGTTTGCCATTGCAGTACACATCCGCAATATGGGCAGCCCCGTCAAACTGTACAAAGACACGCTGCTTCTGCCAGCTTTCTTCTGCCATAAATATTTTCTGATAGCCATAGATGCCTTCATAGTCATCCGGACTGGCATCATGCAGCGGAATCTGTTTTGGACAGTGCGGCAGGCGTACCTTGATGCCATCCCGCTCAAAAGCATCTTCATCATCCTGCCACGAGTTCAAAAACAGCCAGTCATTATCAATGCGTTCCATCATCTTGTACCTGCATTCCTTTCATCAGAATATCCATCATTTCTGCCAGTGCATCATCATACGCGATCTGATTCTGGGTGAGATAGTCATTGGATAAGAAAGATTCAATGGATGCTGTCACGATATTTTTGAGAATAGATATATTGATGGGACGGATCACACCCTGAGAAATACCCTCCTCAATCAGATCAATGGTCGGCTCCCAGTTTTTCTCCAGATGTTCCTTGAGATGCTCGGCAACCTTTGGATACATCTCGGCAAGCCCATCCAGCTGTGACCAGTCAACACCAAGAAAATCTGCTGGCAGAGCAACCATTTCCTGCTGCAGCTTTTCCGGGATCGAAAGATCCTGATTCTCAATGATTTCCTGCTTATGGGCATGAATCTTTGCAAAGCCTGTATCAATCAAAGCAAGCAGCAGAGCCTCCTTGCCATCGTAGTTCTTATAGATCGTCTTTTTTGCAATATGCATCGTATCGGCAATATCCTGCATCGTAAAGTGCAGCCCTTTTCTTGAGAACTGTACAATCGCTGCCTGCAGAATCCGATCCTGTAAATTATCCTCCATCAGAAACTGATACTCCTTTTACGGTTTCCATTATAGAGTCATGAAAGCGTTTCCACAAGAGGCAAAATAAAAAATGAAGCATTTCTGCCTCATTCCTGATCCATATGTCTCTTGATGATCACACGGATAATATCTGCTGCCAGACGGGGATCATCGTTGCATACAACATACTTGTATTCGCCGATCATCTCCATCTCACGGCTGGCCTTGGCAAGACGCTGCTGTACAATCTCCTCCGGCTCTGTCCCACGGCCCCGGATTCTCTTTTCCAGCTCTTCCATGCTGGGCGGAACGATGAAGATTGTCAGTGCATCTGGACATTTCTGTCTGATCTGCCTTGCGCCCTGCACTTCAATCTCCAGCAGGACATTTCTGCCCTGATTGCGCAGCTCTTCGACACCGGCAACCGGTGTACCATAGTAATTTCCTACAAATTCAGCACTCTCCAGCAGACCGCCGGCATCACGCACCTTGAGGAACTCTTCCTTTGTCACAAAGTGATAATTGACGCCGTCCTTTTCACCCGGCCGCATCTTGCGTGTGGTCAGTGAAACACTGTAAGAAAGCTTCAGATCCGGATCATTGATGAACTCTTTCAGTACTGTTCCTTTGCCGACCCCGGAAGGTCCGCTCAGTACAATCAGCAACCCCTTTTTCATTTCAAGTCTCCTTATGCATTAAGGTACTCAAAAAAGATGGTTTCGTCAATGTGATATAATCGCTCACGAAAGGAATTATGTTATGGCATTAGATGGCATTCTCTTAAGCCGGATCGTCAGTCAGATCGCACCTGTTCTGCCGGCCCGCATTCAGAAAATCTACCAGATTTCCAATACGGAGGTCCTCTTTCAGATTCATGGGAAAAATGGCAAACAGCAGCTGCTGGTCAGCTGCCACTCTGTATACAACCGCCTGCTGATCACAAAGCGCAGCTATCCGACCCCCTCTGAGCCCGATAATTTCGTCATGGTTCTGCGCAAATACCTGGAAGGTTCTTCTATGGAAAGCATTGAACAGGCAGGCCTGGACAGATGGTGCACACTGATGATCAAACGGCGCAACAATCTGGGTGATCTGGAAAATGTCAGGCTCGTCATTGAACTGATGGGCAAATATGCCAATCTGATTCTGGTTGGTGCAGATGGGCGCATCATTGATGCCCTCAAGCGCATTCCACCGTTTGAAAACAGCAAGCGCATCATCATGGCCTCTGCTCCTTTTACTCCCATGCCGCCCCAGGATAAAAAAGATCCCTTTACAACAGAATGCGTTGATCCAGAGATCCCTTTGACAAAACAGTTTGCCGGCTTTTCTCCCTTTTTAAGCAAGGAAGTTGAATACCGGATGGCCCATGGCCAGCCATTTGCGTCCATCATGAAAGAAGTTGCCGCCAGCAATGATCTGTACATTGCCAGCAATGGCGATAATCCCGAGTTTCACTGCATCGAACTGACCCATCTTGGATCCTGCCGGAAGTATCCGCTGTTTGATGGCTTTGATGTGCTGTATTATCATCGCGAAGAAAAAGAGCGCATCAAGCAGATTACCGGTGATCTCTACCACTTTGTGCGCCGGGAACTCAAGCATCAGAAGACAAAGCTGCCCCGTCTTTTAAATGAGTATGATCAGGCTCTGGATTGTGATAAGTGGAAGAAATGGGGCGACCTTCTGTATACCTGGAATATCAGTGATACCAAGGGGAAGAAGGAGATTGAACTGCAGGATTATGAATCCGATGCATTGATCAAAGTGCCGCTGGATGAAAAGCTCGATGGCCGCGGCAATGCCCGGCGCTGCTTTAACAAGTACAGCAAGCTGAAGAAAGGACAGGTGTATCTGCAGGAACAGATTGCCATCTGTGAAAACGAGATCAGCTATTTTGAAGGACTGCTGGAACAATTGGACCAGGCGGACTTTGAAACGGCTGGTGAGATCAAGAAAGAACTGATCAAGCTTGGCTACATGAAAGAGAAAAAGAATGTACGGAAAAAGAAGAAACAGGATGATACGCCAAAGGTATCGACGATTGTTTCTCCTTCCGGCATTTCGATTTCCTATGGCCGCAACAATCTGCAGAATGATGCTTTGACATGGCATATGGCCAGAAAGAATGAAATCTGGCTGCATGCCAAAGATTACCATGGTGCCCATGTGATCATCCACTCTGACAATCCGGATGAAGAAACCATCCGCCTGGCTGCCATGATTGCGGCCTATTTCTCCGGCGGCCGGCAGTCCTCATCCGTACCGGTCAACTGGTGTCCGGTGAAGAACCTGAAAAAAATACCAGGTGCAAAACCTGGTATGGTACAGCTTGGCAGCTATCGTACGATTTACATCGATCCTGATCCGGATGTGCTTTCTTCTGCAGGCATACCGCTTTGAGCCATATGCATCAGTTTGCGCACCTCATAGCGGCGTAAACGCCTGTATTGTCCCTGGCGCAAAGAGCCAAGATCAAGAAAGCCATAGCCGATCCGATTCAGCCTTGTCACTTCACAATGGAAGTATTCCATCATGCGGCGGATCTCTCTGTTTCTGCCCTCGAAGATCGTGATCAAAAACACGGTCTTTTTCTTTCCTTCCAGCCGGGAAAGCAATTGCACCTGAGCTGGCAGAGTCATGCCATCTTCCAGCATAATCCCTTTTTCCAGCATATGAATCATCTGGTCTGTCAGTACGCCATTGATGGCAACCTCATAGGTCTTGGGTAGATGATAGCGTGGATGCATCAGACAGTTGGCAAATTCACCATCATTGGTCATGATCAAAAGACCGGTGGATTCATAGTCCAGCCGGCCGACCGGAAAGATTCTCTCTTTGACATCCGGCAGGCAGTCCACAACCGTCTTTCTGCCGCGGTCATCCGATACGGCACAGATCACCTGCTTCGGCTTGTTCAGCAGGAAGTATACCTTCTCTTCCTGGTTCAGCACAACGCCATCCACACTGACCTCATCATGCGGGCCCACCTGAACCCCCATCTCTGTTACCACTTTGCCATTGACCTTGACACGGCCATCCGCAATCATCTGTTCTGCTTTGCGCCGGGAAGCCACCCCGGCAGCCGCAATCACTTTCTGCAATCTTTCCATATTCTTTTCCTCAATGTAGATTCTGTGTATGTCCCCAGAAACTGCTGCCAGCTTTGGAGTAGTCATTCATCAGCACAACCGGTACCCGGTTAAACTTTGGATTCTGCTTTACAAGAATGGCACAGGCACTCAGCCGCTTTCTGCCATCCACGCACACATAGCCGCCTTTGACAACATTGACCTGTACGGCAATGGCAATGCCCCGCTTTGCAATACTGTCCAGCAGATCACCTGGATCTTCGTATTCATACTGGATTTCATCCAGATTCACCATCGTATTAATCATTTTGCATCACATTCCTGAAAGAAGCGGGCATACGGCACATCTTTCTTCCTGACATACAGAATACCGGCAAGGGGCAGCACACTGCCTCTTGCAAAGAAGGCATCGGCAGTAACGATATCATTGCGCTTCCCATAGATATCATTGTAAAAGTGATAGCTGCCATTGCCAAGGTTAATGTAGAACGCATAATGCGTCCCAGCAGAATGTCCATACAGAAGAATGCCGGCACCGCTTTCTGCCATCTTCTTTGCAATCATGCCATTTGAGCCAAGATACCACTTTGACACAATACCTTTCTGTTTGAGAAAGTACTGGATGAGAAAGAAGTTTTCACCAAAGCGCTCATGAAACAGATTTGTCTTTGCCAGCCCTTCAGCAGTTTCCTGCATGAACTGTTCTTTGCCGCAGGCTTTGCACAGGTTGTATGCCGCAATCCAGCCGCAGCCCTTCTCACTTGTTGTATAGCGGCCAAAGGGCAGATTCTGCATGCGGCCCTGGCTGATCAAAAAGCCATAGGGATCAAAGATCGCGCTGTCACATTTTGTCTGCCAGGGCTCTTTCATCCACTGCATGCCTTTTCCTTTAGGGAAAAACAGATTAGCCGCAAGAGCCCTTCTTTCCCGCTTTGATACTTTCTTTACTTCAATATAGGCAGGATGGCTCAGGCTGATGATTGTATGGATGACGTAGGCTGTGATGCCGATGGCATCTTCCTCGCACATGGGCTGCAGTTTGAGCATCATCTGCACTTTCTCATTTTCCCTGTTCCAGGCAAACAATCCTGCTTCTTTGCCATGAAACAAAATGGCTCTGCCACTGGCAAAGCCATCAATGGGCACGATTCTGTATGTTACCGCAGCGGCCATTTGACGCCATCCGGATCTTCTTTATGCAGAAAGGCAATGGCTTTGCGGAACAGTTCCACATCATTTGCATAGGACAGCAGTGCCTCTGTATCAAGCAGTGATGCCCAGTGCATCTCCAGCAGTTCTTCTTCCTGAATCTTCTCTTTGCCGCCAGCCATTTCCGCCAGGAAATAGACAACCTTCTTTTCTACACCTGGAGCAGGAGAATAATAGGTGCATTCCCGGAACCCATCCAGAAATCTGACATCCAGTCCGGTTTCTTCTTTAATCTCACGGGCTGCTGTTTCATGTTCGGTTTCACTGCCTTCCACATGACCTTTTGGAAAGCACCAGTGGCCCTGTTTCTGACGGATCACAAGCACCTGCAGTTTCCCGTCAAGCACACGGATCACAACAGCACCACAGGATATTTCTTTTCTGGTTTCACTCATGTTTCACCTGTCCTCCATTTCAGTCTTAGATTATACCAGCGAAAAGAAAAACCGGATGAACCGGTTTCTCATGCATCAACTTTTTCAGCAAAGGCTTTGCCCCAGGCTTCTGCCTGTTTCAAAGCATCCTCATCCGGGATCCAGATCTGCTTGAGACCTGCATCATCCACAACATCGAACCCGGATGCCTTGAGCTCTTCACCAATCTTCTTCGGTGCCTCACCGCTCCAGCCATAGCTGCCAAAGCCAGCTGCCTTCTTGTTCTTGAAGCCGGAGCCCTTGATCAGCTCGAGAATGCCGCCGATGGAATACAGCACACCATGGTTATAGGTCGGAGAGCCAACCAGAATGGCCTTGGAACGGAAGACATCAGTGATGATGTCACTCTTATCACGCTTGGACGCATTCAGCAGGACAACCTCGGTTTCCGGATCATGGTCACGGATGCCGGCAGCCAGTGCCTCAGCCATCTTGCGGGTAGAATCCCACATTGTGTCATAGATAATGGAAATACGGTTTTCCTGATAGTCTGCAGCCCACTTTGCATAAGTTTCCACGATCTTCTCAGGATGCTCGCGCCAGATGACGCCATGGCTTGGTGCGATCATACGGATATCCAGATTCATTGCGGCCAGATCCTTGATCTTCTTTGTGACAAAGGTGCTGTAAGGCACAATGATGTTGGCATAGTACTTGATTGCCTCATCATAGATTGCCTTTTCACAGTTCTTGTCATTGAACAAAGACTCTGTAGCATAATGCTGTCCGAAGGCATCATTGGAGAACAGGATATGGTCTGTGTCCAGATATGTGAACATCGTATCCGGCCAGTGCAGGAACGGTGCCTGGATGAAGGTCAGAGTAGACTTGCCAATGTTCAGGGTATCACCTGTTTTGACATTGACGAAGTTCCAGTTCTGATGATAATGGCCGCGCAGAATCTTCTCACCTGCCACCGTGCAGTAAATCGGTGTATCCGGGATTTCCCGCATCAGTTCCGGCAGTGCACCGGAATGGTCAATCTCATTGTGGTTCATGACAATATAGTCAATATCATGCAGATCGATATCCTGCTTCAGTCTTGCCACAAACTCCTTGTCATACGGCTGCCATACGGTATCAATCAGGACAGTTTTCTCATCCCTGATCAGATAGCTGTTATACGAAGAACCATCAAATGTTGAAAGCTCATCACCATGAAATGTTTTCAGCTGCCAGTCGACCTTACCAACCCAGTCGACAAGCTCAGAAATCTTCTTGCCCATGCTTGCAATATCTCCTTTTTTCCCATGTGATATTTTTGCATAATATGGCGTCATGTCAACTCAGACACACCAAAACAGCCGGCAGATTTCGCATTCTGTCACTTTTCTTCTTTTTCACCAAACATCTGCAGTGCTTTCTCTTCTGCCTTGGTCATAGGATGCTTTGCAAGCAGGTCCGGCCGCATCTTTTCTGTACGCAGATAGGCTTTGGCAAGCCGCCAGTTTTCAATGCGGGCATGATTGCCGCTCAAAAGCACCTCCGGCACCTTTCTGCCCTCAAAGTCAACCGGCCGGGTATACTGGGGATATTCCAGCCGGTCTGTTTCAAAAGACTCTTCCACTGTACTCTCATCCGCCAGCACCCCTTCCTGCAGGCGGATGATGCTGTCCATGATCACCTGAGCAGCAAGTTCACCTCCGGAAAGGATATAGTCGCCAATTGAAATACAGCCATCACATTCCTGATAAATACGCTCATCCAGCCCCTCATAATGACCAGCCAGCAGTAACAGATCCTCTTGTTTGGAAAGATCATGTACAAGCTTCTGTGAAAGTGTCACCCCGCCTGGATCCATGATATAGCTTTTTGTCTCTGCTGTTCTGTTTGCACGCAGCGCGGCAATGACAGGCTCACACTTCATGATCATCCCCGGTCCCCCGCCGCATGGTGAATCATCCAGATGACGATAGCTGCCATCGGCATAGTCACGGATATCAACGATCCTGATCGAACAGATTTTTTTGACCTTTGCACGCTGTACAAGCACACTGTTAACAAAGCTGTCAAAATATTCCGGAAACATGGTCAGTACAGTCATCTGTTTCATCAAAAACACCTCTTTCATCACGGTTGGACAATGTGACAAGTATACACTTTTCTTCATCTGCATATAGGTCTGAAATGAAAATTCACTGTCGTGAAACATGTACTGTTTTTCTCTGCAGACAGAAACTGCTATAATAACAGCAGATATTTTTCCGGGGGAACTGTGATGAGAGCAGAGGAACTGATACCATATCTGAAAAAATTTGTGACTGTTACGCTGGATGATTTTTCTGAAGTCTCCGGATACATCTCCAATCCGAATGACTTTAAAACACTGGATGATTCCATCAATATGGTTCTGGTCAACGGCCTGCAGAATTCCCAGGTGCCGATTTCCCGCATCATTGATATCTGCGAAGCAGTGCGGGAAGATACCACCCAGATTCCGATTGTGCAGGAATCCAGTGATCTTGTCAGCCGGGCAAATAAAAAGAAAAAGGCAGCTGCCTTTGATGACCGTCTGGATGAGCTGCTGGATAAAAGCCTCTCAGACACATTGGAAGTACGGCTGCCAAATGGCAAAGTGATTGATAATTCAGGCAAAACCGGAAAGTAAATCTTCCCGGTTTTTCTTTAGATTGCCAATGTAATCAGATGCGTGATAAACGATGCCACCCAGGCAATGGCACAGGTGCCTCCAACCATGGCCAGCGCCCACTTCATGCCAAGTTCTTTGCGTACCGAAGTAATGGCCGCAATGCATGGTGTATACAGCAGGCAGAAGATTAACAATGCAAAGGCATTGCCTGGCGTCAGGATGGATGTGATGGCAGCGGTTGAGCCGAACAATACGGACAGTGTTGCGGCAACACTCTCCTTGGCCATAAAGCCGACAATCAGTGCTGTTGCCACACGCCAGTCGCCAAAGCCACATGGTTTGAAGATCGGGGCAATCAGACCGCCGATGGCTGCCAGCATGGAATGCTGTTCTTCAACAAGATTGAATGAAAAATCAAAGGAGCGCAGGAACCAGACAATAATTGTCGCAATCAGAATGATCGAGAAGGCTCTCTGCAGGAAATCCTTGGCTTTATCCCACATCAGCTGCAGAACATTCTTCATAGCCGGCAGACGGTAATTCGGCAGCTCCATGACAAATGGCACAGCTTCTCCTTTGAACAGTGTATTCTTGAATATCAGAGCGGCAAGAATGCCCATGGCAATATCGATGACATACAGTGCTACCATGATCAATCCAGCCTGTTTCGGGAAAAAGGCATTGCAGAAATAGCCATAGATCGGCAGCTTGGCCGAGCATGACATAAATGGCAATAGAATCACTGTCATTCTGCGGTCACGCTCAGATGGCAGTGTACGGCTGGACATGACAGCCGGCACCGTACAGCCAAATCCAATCAGCATCGGGACAATACTGCGGCCGGAGAGACCAATACGGCGTAACAGCTTATCCATCACAAAGGCAACTCTGGCCATATAGCCCGAATCTTCCAGCAGTGACAGAAAGAAGAACAAGGTCACAATGATCGGCACAAAACTCAATACCGAGCCGACACCGGTGAAAATACCATCAATGACAAGGGATCGTATAACGGGATTGACATTGGCAGCGACAAGACCATTGGAGACAACCACGGTCAAGGCATCGATTCCTTTCTGCAGCAGATCCTGCAGAAAGGCACCAATGACATTGAAGGTCAGATAGAAGACCAGACCCATGATGACAATAAAAGCAGGAATACCGGTATATTTGCCGGTCAGGAAACGGTCAATCTTGTTGGAGCGTACAGATTCCTTGGACTGGCGGGGCTTGATGACGGTGGCATCACAGACTCTCTGGATGAAGCTGTAGCGCATATCGGCAATGGCCGCTGCCCGGTCAAGGCCGCGCTCTTCTTCCATCTGTTTGATGATGTGGCCAAGCATCTCCTTCTCATTTTCTTCCAGCTTCAAAGCTTCAATGATATGAGGATCCCCTTCAACAACCTTGGTCGCCGCAAAGCGCAGCGGAATATCTGCCTTGGCGGCATGATCTTCAATCAGATGCATGATGCCATGCAGAGCCCGATGGACAGCGCCATTGTGGTCCTGGGGACGGCAGAAATCCTGCACCATTGGTGTCTCCTGGTATCTGGCCACATGGATGGCATGATCCACCAGTTCCTGAATACCTTCTCCTTTGGCAGCCGAAATGGCAACGACCGGAATGCCAAGCATCTTCTCCATTTCATTGATGCGGATGGAACCGCCGTTATTGCGCATTTCATCCATCATATTCAAAGCAAGCACCATTGGTCTGCCCAGCTCCATCAGCTGCAGGGTCAGATACAGATTGCGCTCAATGTTGGTCGCATCCACGATGTTGATGATGGCACTTGGCTTGGCTTCCAGAATAAACTGACGGGAAACAATCTCTTCCGAACTGTAGGGAGAAAGAGAATAGATACCAGGCAGATCGGTCACTTCTGTATCCGGATGTCCCTTGATCTTACCTGTTTTGCCTTCTACGGTAACACCCGGGAAGTTGCCGACATGCTGGTTGGAACCTGTCAGAGCATTGAACAATGTTGTCTTGCCGCAGTTCTGATTGCCAGCCAGAGCAAAGGTCAAAGTTGTTCCTTCAGGCAGCGGATGTTCCGTACTTTTATCGTGGTATCTGCCCCCTTCGCCTAGACCCGGATGATCCACGAGTTCATCATCCACATCAGCATTCTGCGGCTGTCTGGCAGAAGCAGATGGCTTCACGATATGGCAGGTGATATTGGCTGCATCTGCCACCCGCAGTGTCAGCTGATAGCCATGGATGACAAAATCAATGGGATCTCCCATTGGAGCAAACTTTTCCAGTGTAATCTCAGCACCGGGAATCAATCCCATATCCAGAAAATGCTGGCGCAGTTCACCACTGCCTCCGACAACCTCAATCTGGCCGGACTGCCCCGGCTTCAACTCATTCAGTTTCATGATAATCCCTCAATCCGGTTTCATTATACCTGTGGTCAAAGAGGAATTGTTCTGATTACCATACAATTTCTGTGTTCTGACATCATGACAGCGATTACATTGCATAGATGACATGATTTTTCTGACAAGTAAGGATCAGCAGTGCCCAATGCAGACTTTTACAATGAATTATGAGTATAATAACAGCCACAGGAGGTTCCCTCATGAAAAAGAAATTGATTGCCTGTGCCCTGCTGACATCTCTTGCATTGACAGGATGCACGCAAAGCAAAAAAGGATCGGTATCTGCCTCTGCATCTGCTTCTACAGCAACTGGCAATAATGCCGGTTCCATCAATCTTGATACATCTGTTCCTGATCTTTCTGCCTATGTCTTTCTCAAGGATGACAATCCTGCCTTCCTTGAAATCTCAACGGAAGAAAGCCTGAAGCTGTTTACCAATGGCACGGGCATTGTCTTCTACAGCTATGAAACATGCCCCTGGTGCAACCGGGTGATTCCGGTATTGGATGAAGCTGCCAAGGAAGCAGGCATTACCGTTTTCTATGTCAATATCTATTCCGATGACTTCATGTCTAAAACAGACAGTGAAAAAAGTGAGATCATCCAGTCTCTGTATACCTGCCTGGACCCGATTCTGACCAAGGAAAAGGATTCGGAAACAGGCGAAGAAAAACCGGTCATGCAGGTACCGGAAGTTGTGGCTGTCAAGGATGGCAGGATTGTCGGCCATCATCTTGGCGTTGTGGATGGCTTCACCCTGGATACCAACAACCTTTCAGAGTATCAGGTTACCGATGACCAGGTGAAAGAGCTGAAAAATATTTATCTGGAATTATTCAAAGAGATTCAATGACCGGCTGATGCCGGTTTTTTTACAGGATGGAAGAGAGCAGGATCTTGATGCCGATGGCAATGAGCAGAAAGCCGCCGAAGATGGTTGCCTTATCCGCCAGTTTCAAACCGAACTTCTTACCGAGCTGCACACCGGCTGCACAGATTGCCAATGTCACAATCCCAATCAGGAAACTGGCCAGAAGTGCGGAGCCAACCCCATATTCCGCAATGGTGAAGCCAACAGACAGGGCATCAATAGAAGTTGCCAGCCCCTGAATGAACAGTTTGCCGGAAGAGACTTCTTTCTCGGCATCTGTTTCTTCTTTCTTTGAAAAGCCTTCTTTCAGCATCCCGCCGCCGATATACATCAGCAGGATAAAGCCGATCCAAGGAACCATGACCTGGAAGGATGAAAACAGCTGCACAATGGTATGCACGCAGATCCAGCCGATCATCGGCATCACAAACTGAAACAAACCAAAGGTGCCGGCAATGGTAAACATCCGTTTTTTCGCCATATGCGGTTCCTTGAGACCATTGGCAAGAGAGACGGAGAAGGCATCCATGGCCAGGCCGATGCCAAGCAGAATACTGTCTAAGATAAAATGCATATGCTTACCTCCCAAACAAAAAGCTGCAGCAGTTTGCTGCAGCGTAAATTCATTTCCAGCATACGCACAGCAAAAAGCTTGTGCGTAAGTCTCGCGTATTAAAGCAGGCCAGGCGATATGCCAGTATGTTGGCAGGCTGCGCAGATGCGCTCGCTACTCCCTTACGGCTCTGTGATTTTCACATATCCACCTTCTGTTAGTCAAGACTACTTTCTGGTCACAAGACGATCAACAGAAAGCTTGGGTACATGATAGTTTCCTTCCTGATCCACATGATAAGCAAGATCATCCCCTGCCTCTTCCACCGTACTTGTGATCATTGGGTAGCCAAGCGAAACAACCAGTCTTGCACTCAAAGAAGGATCCACGCCAAGAATCTCATTCATCTTCTGGCGGTTGAAGTTCATCAGAATGCAGGCGGCGATACCCTTTTCAGCAGCACTTGCTGTAATCACCTCTGAGGCAATGCCGGCATCAATATCCGCTGTTGCCGCATTTTCCACAGGCACAAGAATCACGAGATAAGCAGCAGGCTCTTCCTCTTTCTTTGGCTGTCCTGCCCCTTTCAAAAGAGCTGCATAATGCAGCTGTCCTGCCACCTGATCACACATCTTTCTGGAAGTGACCAGCACATAACGAAGTCTCTGGCGGTTATTGCCGCAATGGGCAAGCCTTACATTTTCCAGAATCTCATCAAGATCTTGATCAGGAATCGGTTTCTGCAGAAACTTGCGGATGGAACGGTCTTTCACCATCAATTCATGCATATTCATTTTTTCAAATCCTCCTCTTTGTGAAACAGCCTTCCAATATAGGCAGACCATTTGCGTAGACGGCTTTCATAACCGATATCCGAAATGTAATAGAAGCCCTCATTCTTCAAAGCATCCGGCAGATACTGCTGGTTTACATAATGGCGCGGATAGTCATGGGCATACTTATAGCCAATCCCACGGTTGAGTTTCTCAGCTGCCTTATAGTGGGCATCCTGCAGATACGGCGGAATCTTGAGATTGCCGGTTTTCTTCACGGTTTCCATGGCCTTGAAGATGCCCTGGCTGGCCGCATTGCTTTTAGGCGCTGTGGCAACATAGACAGCCGCCTCACCCAGGATAATCTGTCCTTCCGGCATCCCAACTCTTTCTACTGCCAGAGCACAGGACGTGGCAATCTCAATGGCTCTTGGATCGGCAAGACCGACATCCTCAGCAGCACAGATCATGATCCTTCTGGCAATAAAGCGCACATCCTCCCCTGCTTCCAGCATGCGGGCAAGATAGTACAATGCGGCATCAGGATCAGACCCCCGCATCGACTTGATAAAAGCAGAGACAGTATCATAGTGATTGTCGCCATCTTTATCATAGCGGATGGATTTCTTCTGAATGCATTCCTGTATGATGGGCAGCGTGATATGCAGATAGCCATCATCACTGCGTTCTGTTGTTAATACTGCAATCTCCAGGCCATTCAGGGCCGCCCGGGCATCCCCATCGGCTGCCTCAGCCAGAAAGTCACAGGCATCCTCATCCATCTGTACCATATCCGCTGCAACACCCTTGAAGGGATCCTGCAGAGCCCGATGAATCAGAGTGAGAAGATCTTCTTTAGACAGCGGTTTGAGCTCCAGTACAGTAGAGCGGGATAATAAAGCACTGTTGACTTCAAAGTATGGATTTTCGGTTGTGGCACCAATCAGAATGATGGTGCCGCTTTCTACAAACGGCAGAAGATAATCCTGCTGTGCCTTGTTGAAGCGATGAATCTCATCAATGAACAGAATCGTCTTCTTGTTTTCTGCTTTCAGCCGGTACTGGGCCTGCTGTACAACCGTTTCCAGATCCTTTTTGCCAGCTGTGGTGGCATTGACCTGGGCAAAGCTGGCACTGGTGGTATTGGCAATCACCTCGGCAAGGGTTGTCTTGCCGGTGCCAGGAGGCCCATAGAAAATCAGGGAACTGAGCCGGTCTGCCTGGATGGCACGGTACAGGATGCGGCCTTTGCCAATGATGTGCTGCTGGCCGACAACTTCCTCCAGTTTTTCAGGACGCATTCTGGCTGCCAGCGGTTGTTGCGTTCTGGCATCATCGCTGCCAGCTGCTTCAAACAGGTCCATGCCATCACCTCCTGCGTATTATTTTACAATGTTATAACCAGCTGCCAAACTTCCTGATATAGAATTTTTTGACAACTTCAATCGTGGCACTGTAAAGAATGAGAATGATCACCAGATAGATATAGTACTGATATGGCAGTGCGACAAAGACGGAATTCGGAAGCGAACAGAACATGTATGGAATCAGAATCGCGGCAATGATGCCAAGAATGCTGGCAAAGGCAAGCCGCACATCACAATGGGAGTCAATGATCGGCCGCCTGGCAGTACGGATAAACTGCACAATCATGATCTGTGAAATCAGACCTTCCACAAACCAGCCGGTCTGGAAGTATGACTGCATGGAGATGGAATTGAAGCCAAGCACAAACCACAGGCACAGGAATGTCAGCACATCAAAGCAGGATGAAACACCGCCCATGACATTCATGAACGAAGTCAAAGAGCGCATCGTCCACTGATGGGGCTGTTTCAGGAATTCCGGATCTACGTTATCCCATGGAATGGCAATCTGGGTGAAATCATAAACAAGATTCTGAATCAGGATCTGCAATGGCATCATCGGCAGAAATGGCAGGAATAAAGAAGCAATCAGCACCGAGAAGACATTGCCGAAGTTGGAGGACAGTGCCATCTTGATGTATTTGATGATGTTGCCGGAAATTCTCCTGCCTTCCTTGACGCCGTCCAGGATGACATCCAGACTCTTTTCCAGCAGGATGATATCGCTGCTGGCCTTGGCAACATCGGTGGCATTATCCACGGAAATGCCAACATCCGCACTGTGCAGGCTAGGGGCATCATTGACGCCATCTCCCATGTAGCCGACCACGTGCCCATTTTTCCGCAGCATATCAACAACCCGCTTCTTCTGCATCGGTGAAAGCCGGGCAAAGATATTGGTATTCTCAACGGCCTTTGACAGTGTTTCATCATCCATGCCATCCAGCATGGTGCCATCAATCACATTCCCTTCTTCTTTCAGTCCGACTTCATGGCAGATATGCTGGACCACAACCGGTGCATCACCAGAGATGACTTTCACATCCACACCCGCCTGATACAGGCCTTCGATGGCATCCTTTGCATCAGGCTTAGGCGGATCCAGGAAAGCAACCGTACCAAGGAAGGTCATGTTATGTTCATCTTCAGCTGTAAACTGATCATCATCCGTTACACCCGGCACTGACTTTCTGGCTGCCACGGCAATGATATGCAGGCCGTCTTTGTTCAGCTCTTCTGCCTGCTGCTTGATCTTTTCAATATCGACATCATCGATGTCAATGTACTGCTTGTCAATCCGCACCTTATCACAGCAGGCAAGCACGGATTCCAGAGCGCCTTTGGTAATCAATACCCGCTCACCATGATGCGGCAATACGCCTTCATCACCATGAGAAACCTGTGAGCCGCCCGGGTTATAGACAAGCACCGACATTCTACGCCGTTCAAAGTCATACGGAATCTCATCGATCTTCTCATAGCCGCCGGCAAAGTCCGGCACATCATGACTCTTGCCATATTCCAGAATGGCCCGGTCAATCAGATTCTTGACGCCGGTAGAATAGTAAGAGTTCATCCAGGCATAGTTGAGTACAAGATGACTGTTTTTGCCATTGATATCCAGATACCGCTGCAACACGATATGATCCGCGGTCAAGGTACCGGTCTTATCCGTACACAGTGTATCCATGGCACCGAAGTTCTGGATCGCCGACATATTCTTGACAATGGTCTTCTTTTTCGCCAGAAACTGGGCACCTTTGGCAAGGGTCCCATTAACAATCATCGGCAGCATGTTCGGGGTAATGCCGACTGCCACGGAAATGGCAAACAGGAAGGCTTCCAGCCAGTTGTGCTTGATCAGGCCGTTGACAAACAGAACAAAGATGACAACGACGACCATGTAGGTAATCAGAATCTTTGTAATCTTCTGCAAAGAGCGGTCAAACTCGGTCATCTGCTTACCGGTTTCTACCGTAGAAGAGATATGGCCAAGGTAAGACGCATGGCCGGTTTTGATAATCACGCCATAGCCGGTGCCTGATGCCACTGTACTACCGGAAAGACAGATATTATCCAGCTGGGCGGCATTAACGTTTCTTGTATCACAGCCCGCCTTCTTCTCAACCGGCACAGCCTCACCAGTAAAAGCAGCTTCGGATAAAAAGAGGTCCTTGCTGGCAAGCAGATATAAATCACCGGAGACAATGTCGCCGGAGCCGATCATTTCAATATCACCCGGTACCAGTTCTTCTACCGGCATTTCTGTTTCTTTCCAGCTGCCACTGTCCGGCACACGCACACGGACGGTATCATGTTCCATATTCTTCAGCTTTTCGACATCAAGGTAAGAACGATAGTCCTGGACAAAGCGGATGCCGGCACTCATGCATGCCAATAGATAAATGATGCCGGCAGACAAAGCATCATGTTCAATAATGATGGTAACCGTACCCAGAATCAAAAGCATAATAATAAACGCATCTGTAAAGGACTGCAACAGAAAGTTCCACCAGTGCTTCTTGGTCGATGCATGCAGGTCATTGGAGCCATAGCTGTCAAGCCGTGCTCCCCGTTCCTCTTCACCGATGCCGTTTTCATCTGCCTTTACTTTCTGCAGAACATCGGCTGCCTGCATGCGTGCATAGGACTGGAATTCTGCTTCCAGGGACTGATCCTTTGCCTTGAGGGCTTTGCTGTTTTTTTCCATCACTGCCATCTCCCTTTACCAACTCACTAGTATAGTTTCTAAAAGAAAAATCCGCATTAAATTCTGAATAAAAATCAGACGTGCGGATACCAGAGAGGCCTTGTTAATAGATGTGTCCATGTTTTGAACATCATGATCACAACATAGGGAACAAACATCTGCACAAGACAAAGCACAATTGTATAGGATTTGCCAAGGATCTTGTAAACCGTATCCAGGAAGGTGCCATGAAACGGTGCCGAGATAAACATCAGATTGCAGCCGCGGCGGCGGTTGATAATGTAAGCAATGATGCAGAACATCATGACATACAGGGCATAATAGATCATGTCATGCCAGGTCAGATTGACAAGGCCCGAGCGGTTCATGAGGATGCCAAGATAGGTCATCGTGCCATGGTATATAAAGCTGTGCAATGACAGGAAATGAAATGTCGGATAAATCAGTAGTGAGCTGGATGGGTACAGCATGAAGCAGATACCAGCAATCAGGCCGCCGGAGGCGAGAAATACATCGCCGATATGCTGGATGATGCCTCTGCCAAAACCGCTGGCAATACCGGCATACAGTGTAATGGAGCAGAAATACAGCGGCACCCATGTATCATAGTCAGCCTCAGAACCAGTCCGGATGCGGAAATGGATTTTGATGCATTCCAGAGCCCACAGGATGATGATGATAATCCGGATCAGCCGGCGCAAAGATGCCTCCGGCAATAACAGTGTATGCGTCAGGCCTTCATAGATGCCAAATACGGCCATTGCGGCAAGAAAGAAATGCCCCGGGCTCAGAATGCCGGCTGGCTTGTAAACACCCGGATCAGCAAAGAAATAATGATTAAACTTCTGAAATAACTGCTTCATTGCTTCATATCCTCGATCTTTGCCGCACGGTTATGCTCGATCGGCTTCCATGCAACATTCTTCTTGAACAGGCACACAATCATCAATGGCACCCAGATACACATGAACACAGGAAATAACAGCCCCTTCACCGTGCATCCATGAATTTCTGCCTTATGCAGGCAGCATTGCAGCAGTGTATCAAAAGCAAGATACAAAATGATCAGCAGGATGCACGTGACAAGCAGTGCCTTACGCCACGGCAGTGTGATAAAGGTCAGTACCAGGCCGACACCGCCGATGATCACAGCCCCTGGCATGGCAAATACCATGGCCAGATCCTGGGCAGCCACACTGTGTGTGCGGATCCACTTCTTCAGCAGTTTTCCTGTATAGCAGCGCATACACTGCACCTGACCGAAGATCCAGCGGAATAACTGCCGCAATGACATCTTTGCGCTCATCGGATATTCATCATAGCAGCGGGCATCATGCACATAGGTAACAGGAATATCCCACAAAGCACACTGGGCACTGAGTTCAAGATCCTCCGTAATTGTCACGGTATCAAAGGGATGTTTCTGCAGTACAGCAGAAGAGATCATCCATCCTGTGCCATTGAGTACAGCCGAGCGCCTGTTATGCTGGGCGCCATTGTTGAACAGAACATTCTGCATCTGATAGAACACTTCATAAAAACCCGATAAAAATGTATCATGCGTGTTCTTGCCAAGACGTCTGCCCTGGGCCACTCGCACGCCATGATTCAGTGCACTGTTCATGGCCGTAAAAAAATCAGGGTCAACAAGATTGTCAGCATCAAAGATGTCAAAGGCATCGATATTTCCCTGCTTTGTCAATGCAGCAAATGCACGGCCCAGTACATCACCCTTGCTGTGGACGGTATTGCCATAGTCAATGATGGAAGCACCGTAAGAGCGGGCAATCTGTCCTGTTTTGTCCGTTGTATTATTGATGAGAACATATACATCCAGAAGATCATGCGGATAGTGTGCTTTACAGATGCTGTCAAGCAGATTGCCAATGACATGTTCTTCATTGCGTACCGGAATGAGTACGGCAATATGATGATATGGCTGTGCATCAGGATGCTTTGCAAACGGCTTGATCAGGCCGCCGGCCGCAATCAAGGCAAAGTGCAGTGTGTAGAGTCCGGCAAAAACAAGAAAAACCCATCTCAGAACAGACAAGAAAACATTCCCCATCACGGCCACCTTTCGCATTTAATGATACGTTGTTTTTGCATATGAGGTGTTTACATTTTTTAAAATCTGTCGATTATCCACAGAATCAGTCAATACGCTCTGCCTTCATCTCCACTTTCATAGCATACATCCTGGCATCTGCCTGTTTTTCCATCTCTTCCATTGTCAATGGATGATCTGATCTGCTGATAGCATAGCCCCAGGAAAAACTGACATCCGGTCTTCCGTCTTTATGTTCCTGCTTAGCCAGCAGATCAAGAAGAGCAAGCTCACCATCATCATAGTCACGATAGACATTGTCTCCATTCAGGACTGCCATAAACTCATCCCCACCCAGCCGGAACAGTTTTCCATGCTGGCCAAAGGACTGCTGCAGCATGTGAGCACTGCGGCAGATATAATCATCTCCCGCCTGATGGCCATACTGATCATTGACACGCTTGAGATAGTTGAGATCGGCATACACGATGATCAGATCCCTTGTCATTCCCTTTTCTTTCTCTTTCTCTAATCTTTCCTGCATCTCCAGCAGAGCAGAACGATTATAAAAACCAGTCATCATGTCACGGTATGCCAGTTTCTGGTACAGATCTGCTTCCATGGATTTCTTCATCCTGGTGACCATTTCATTCTTATATACCATGATCAGAACCAGCATCAGAAGGACAAAACCAATGCGCGAAAATCTCGCTGCATCCTCCGGGGCACCATAGCCGGCATAGCGGATCAGATCAATGACCATACAGCCGACATCAAGCTGAATAATACCCCACAGCATTTCCCGGAGCAGATTGTGAACATGACTGCGTTGATATTGAATCAGCTGGTTGATGCTCATCATGCACATGACAACGATGGCCAGCAGTAAAGACGCATGAATCAGCAGACGGCACTGCCAGAGGTCAATGCCAAACAATATATGGACGATGGTTGTAAAAATGATATTGAAGATGACGATACCCAGAAAGAAATGATTAATTCTCGGATCAGGCTTGATCATCCAGCCATTGGCTGCCCTTACAGCAGGATAAGGCAGCACCATCAACATGGCAAAGCTAAAACACCGCCATAGATCCGGGAATGTCGTCAGGGCAATCGGAATTCTTGATTCGACAAGAGACCAGATGCCAAACAAGATGGCAGTCAGCGAAAACATACGGAAGGAATCAACCAGCGGTGTTTTCAGTCTGGTCATACCAACAGAAATATACAGCATGGTCACACCCAGGATGATAATCAGGATACTGATGAGAAAAGCCGGCATGAATCTGGCAAACAGGCGCGTCATATACGTGCCGGAACTACCGATTCTGATTTCACTGATGCCGCCGGCACCCTTGTAAGCAGGATAGATGGTCATTTCAATGCGCACACCAGCCTGTCTTCTGCCTAGTCCAACTGTATGAAACGCATAGCCATAGCTGCGGCCTGCCAGCACAAAAGGTTTGCTGGTATAGTCATATACATCACTGCTGCCAATTCTGACTTTGAAGAAGACATTATCACTTTCAAAGATCAGATTCTCACCATAACTCAAAGAAGATGGAAGATAGTTGTAGATCGTCACTGCACCATCCGTGCCAGCATATTTGCCAACATGCTTCAATGCGACTTCCTGATCTGTGCCGGAAATTTTCCAACTGCTGGAAAAGTCAGTCAATGTATCATCCGTATGACTTGAAATACTGTCTGCCCAGCCATAGCAGGCAAAGACAATCACTGTGTAGATTACAATGGCGGCAGTCAGAAAAAGAGGTCCAAGAGAACCAAGATTAGTTTTTCTGATGTGATTGATTCTTTCTTTCATAGCCTGCCTATTATGCATCAGATTGAAAATGATAAAAGTAAATTCAGTGAGTATTCATAATATTATGCTGCATACCCATCATATTTTCCTGCAAATTTCAGTTTCAGCGCACAACTCTGCCATTGCCGCTGCCGACAGCAAGCGCAAGGGCCTCCTGTTCGGATACGCAGTTGAAATCACCAGGAAGTGTATGCTTGAGAGCGCTGGCCGCAATCCCGAAGTCCAGAGACTTCTGCAGATCGTTGTAATGGAGAATGCCATGGATCAGACCGGCTGAGAAACTGTCTCCAGCCCCTACTCTGTCAACAATCGGATCGATTTCATAGTGGCGTGATACATAGAACTGACTGCCATCATACAGCAGTGCTTTCCAGCCATTGTCAGATGCACTGTGGGATTCCCGCAGGGTTGTGGCAATCATCTTGAAATGATATTCTGCCTCCATCTGTCTGAAGATCACTTTGTATGCTTCGACATCTGTGTGGCCGCTTTCAATATCACAATCCGGTACAAAGCCAAGCATCTTTGCGGCATCTTCTTCATTGCCAATGCACACGTCCACATACTGCATCAGCGGCTTCATGACTTTCTGTGCCTGTTCCGGAGTCCACAGCTTTTTACGGTAATTCAGATCGCAGGATATGGTGACACCATGGCGCTTTGCACTCTGACATGCCAGCAGAGTCAGTTTTGCGGCTTTGTCTGACAGGGCCGGGGTGATGCCGGACCAGTGGAACCAGTCAGCATCCTGAAAGATGGCATCAAAGTCAAAGTCATCAGGATCAGCAGTGGCAATGGCAGAGCCTGCCCGGTCATAGATGACCTTGCCGCCTCTTACTGATGCACCGGTTTCCGCATAATAGATACCCAGTCTGTCTCCGCCTCTGGCAATCTGATCTGTATGAACGCCATAGCGGCGCATTGCATTGATGGCAGCCTGGCCGATTTCATGAGTTGGAACTTTGGTTACAAAATACGCATCATCGCCATAGTTGGCCAGTGATACAGCCACGTTGGCCTCGGCACCGCCGAAGATGATGTCAAACTGGTCAGCCTGCAGAAACCGTTTATGATCGCCGGCAGGTGTCAGCCGCATCATGATTTCACCAAATGTTACAATCTTTTTTCCCATCTTATGCCTCCTGAACAAGATGAATGGCAAAACCAGCTATACTGTCTTTGAAATAGATCAGCTTGATTCTGCCCTTTTCATCTTTCACAACAGAACTTTCATCAAAGTCATAGCCCTTTCTTTTGAAAAAGGCAACTGCCCTTGGCACAGAAGTAACACCAATGGCAATATGTCCATAGGTGCCTCTGGCATTGGGAGTAATCATTACTTCCACCAGTTCAGAGCCAAAATAACTGATCTTTGCATCACGGACATTTCCATCGAGAAGACTGGCAAACTGTGATGCAATCTGTTTACCGTGCGCACTGTCACTGTTGATGCCAATATGGGCAATATGAATCTGCAGCATCTTCAATATCGCATCATGAGCCATACTGGCAATCTCATCAAACTGTCCTTTTGCGATCAGATCCTTCTTCACCATCCATGTACCGCCCACTGCAAAGATCCTTTCATCCTGCAGATAGGACATCATGTTGTTTCCATCAATGCCGCCGCTTGGCAGAAAGTACATATCCTGCCAAACCGCAGCCAGCGAATGAATGGTCCGAAGGCCGCCCAATGGCTCTGCCGGGAAGAATTTGACAACCTTCAGGCCAAGCCGTCTGGCCTGATCCAGCTCCGAAGCTGAAGAAATACCTGGAATGACAGGCAGATTTTCTTTCTGACAGAATGTGACAATCTCGGGATTCAAACCTGGTGTGACAATAAAGGATGCCCCGGCATCTCTGGCCGCAAGCACCTGTTCTTTGCTCAGAACCGTGCCTGCTCCCAGCAGCATGTCCGGGCATGCCTGGTGCATTGCTTTTAAGCAATCCAGGGCAGCTGGTGTGCGCAGCATGACTTCCGCAAGCGGCAATGATCCGCTGCACAGTGCTTTGGCAAGCGGTGCTGCATGTTTTTCCTCTTCCAGAACAACAGCTGGAAGTAAGCCGATCTCATGGATCGACTGCATGATTTCCTGATGATTCATTGGATGATATCCTTCTTTCCTGCTTTTAACGATAGACGCAGTTAACCGCTTTCGTCAATGCCAACCAAAAAGAAAAATCTCTGGCGATATGCCAGAGATCAATCAGAATGCTTTTTCAGAGGGCATATTAACAAATTGGTGAATTCTATGGTTGCTGTACTTGTTCGGGTACAGTAATGCCAAGCTGGCTGATTATCATCATTCATGTGAGGTGAATTTCATGGATGATAAAATGATTGGCACAACT